>CAZSOG010000436.1:0-5326 GCA_964607555.1 uncultured Pirellulaceae bacterium
CAGGTTAGCGATTGGAAAAGAATCCTTTGGCTGAAGGCCATATTCAACCTCGCAGGCGGCAGAAAACCGGTGCTGATCCAGTCGCTGTAACAAGTGTGTCAACCCGAACTTTCTTTCCATCACCCTGGAGTCATGCGCTCCACCGAGTCGAGTCCGCCATAGGCGGACGGGGCAAGACCTAGCGCACGGAAGCGACCGAAGGTCTCAACCACAGTTGCCGAAAGCACACGCAGCACTAGACGTCATCCTATTCAGCCTCTTCCGGCGCATCGCCCAACGCCCAGCCTTCGCCAATGACGGCGTCGGTCAACCCAAGTTGATTGACTTCCTCGCGTGTCGCCCAATGAGCCGGCGGCTGCGCGAGATCCGCGCCACATTCGGGGCAACGCAGCTCGGGGTCTTGGGAAAAAGCCGGTTCACCGAGTTCGATGGTCTTCCACGTCGCGTCGCACTCGTCGCAGAGCACGACACCGTGGCCTTGTGCGGCACAGATACGAATCCCTAAGAGTCCTTCACCGCAGACCGGGCAAAACCCAATATAAAACATGGTTCGCTTTCATGGAGTGACAGGGAATGCGGTAATCACATATTCGCCTTCAAGCACTAATCGCACGTGCGAGACGCGTGGCTGGCTCCGCCGCTTACCCTCCTGGCCCCCGACATAACCAATTTCCCGGCCCAGATCGACCGTGTAGACGGTCCGTTTGCCTTCCGATTGGACTCGAACTCGCGAGTCTCTTTTCAAAGCGATCAGATATGCCTCATCGATGGTCGCCAGGGCGCCCGCCCTGCCTCCCACGAAGACTCCGTGGCTGCCTGGCCGCGACGGTTGATCCGCCGTGTGCCGCAGAACATGCTTCAGGCGATGTCCCTCCCGGCTGCCCGGACCGTAGCGCAGGCCGGCCGTGGATTCGTATATGTCACCTGGTAATCGACGTAGAGCGCCGAGCGGTCGAGCCTTGGATGGGGTTTTGCCCGACGCAGGCGACCCGGTTCGGCCCTTCTGCGGGCGTTTGGTGTTCGCCGGCTTGGAGGCGGATCGTCGCGCTTGTGGCGCTTCGTCCGAGCGGCTGGATGGGTTGGCCGTGGCCAGGCCGTGGCCGGCTGGTGACCATCGACCGCTTCCGACCCGCCGTTGTGCGAACAAGCCGCCGAGGACGACAATTACAAGTACGACCACGCCCAAGAATGGCCGGGATTTCAGAAAGTCAGAAGCACTCTTTCGCATTGGATTCGCGTCTGTTTGCGGGGGCGGATTCCATCCGGCAAAACGAGAGACATTAGCAAAACTGCTTGCCAGGGGGTGTCTACCCGCCACCTGCGATGGACCAAGCAGTCGGTAGCGCTCCCGCCCGTCGCTTTGAAATATGCACGCACCGTGCGCGCATGTTTGACGACCGGGTGGCATCCGCCTTCGACGGAATGTTGGGCGCGAGTCCCTGGCTGTTTATTGGACGAGTGTGTCTTCGCACCACACTGGCAGAGCCTGCCACTCCTCTTGGGTTGCGGCCGTAGGCCGCGTTCGGAAGCGTGGTCAGGTTCCGGAATTACCCAAATTGCCAAAAATGAGTCAGACGTCATTTTCGCGCCAAGAGCCACGTTTCAGCTGCTGTGTGACCGCCAGCGATCACGGGGAATCTAAGACCAGGTCCATCGTGCGGTAGTTGGCTCGCAGCTCAAACCCAAGGAGTAACCCAACCCCAAGCAACGGATAGTTGCCGTCATTCGCGACGACCTCAAGGCCACGCTTATCGCCAAACCAATCGACGAAACACGTGAAAGTCTTCACCTCGATTTTCGATCCATCAGCCAGAACCGCATCGACTGTCCCCGACTGGCGCAGTGCGAGCGAGTCAACTAGTTGCTGAGGTAGGACAAGCTCACCTGTGAAACCGGTGTCAATCCAGGCCTCAATCGTAACCGGTTGTGACGTTGGTTCCGAGGCAACTCGGATACCAAGCAGTGCGCGTCCGCTACCGTCGATTGATCCTCTCATCGAATCTGAAATCCCAAATGAATCGCGACTTCGTGGCCAACCCGGACCGCATGAGCAAGCCTGTCCGGATATTTCCTCCGCGATGCACCAATCGCATCGCTCAACGTTTGCCCAACGAAATAGTCGCCCGAAATCGGTTCGATCGCGACGAATTTGTCCATATCCGATTCTTCGAGCTTCGCGCGCAACCGTTCCTCATAGATACGTCTTGCTTGATCGGCGGTATTATCGCTATTCTGATTCACGGCCGTTTTCCTGTGATATCTGGCGTATTCATATTCCACACGTGTATCTTACCATGATTGTCTGGACCGGCATATGCCGTGTACAGCAGCCTATGATACCACCGAGCAACTGGCGAGCCAATCGTTGGACCGGAGGGCGAATTGTATTGGCGCCAATGGCCGAGGTTGTCGCGCCGCCGGTCAACTCACTCGTTGCATTCCCAAGAGGGCCCATGTCCATGAACACAAACCCAATTGTCGTGGAACAGATTTACAATGCCCCGATTGCGGTGGTTTGGAAGGCCATTACCGAAAGGGACCAAATGCGTCAGTGGTACTTCGAGCCGATGACTGAATTCAAACCTGAAGTCGGCTTCGAAACAGAGTTCGATGTCGAGTTCGAAGGCCAGATCTTTCCGCACCAGTGGAAAGTGACCGAGGTCGTGCCGGAAACGAGAATCGTTTACGACTGGCGATATGGGGGTTACGCCGGAGACTCATCGGTCACGTGGGAGCTTTCGGAAACGCCCGGCGGTACGAAACTGAAGCTGAGTCACAGGGGACAGGAGACATTTCCGCAGGACAATCCAGCTTTCCGCCGCGAAGCCGGCGAGGCGGGGTGGCGCTATTTTCTCCACGAGAGCTTGACAGCCTTTCTGGAGCGACAAAGCTCGTAACTGGGCGAAAACGGAACATAGACACCCAAGAACCGTCATTTTCATCTTGTTGCGATTTGCTCAGTGGGCTATTTTACTCGGCTGAAGTCGGAGCGGCGTTCCAGTGTGCGGCGGGTGCTCGTTGTCCATTGTCCGATCCGCGCCGGCCGCGGTGGGCATGGCGAATGCGAGGAAAGGACTCTCATGCGAAAAGAACATCAACTGCGGAACTGTGGTTTCGTGTTGCTCTGGATTCTCATATCTGCCGCCGCCGGTTGCGCGCAAAGCAGCGATTCCGGTGCCAGCCCGGATGTCAACCCACCGAAACAATCCGCGGCCAAGATAGCCAATCCGGACATGCAGCCGGCATCGGAGGCTGCCGCGCTAGACACCAGTTCGGACGCTGCCGGCCCGGAGACGATGGGCCCGGACGAGGCGTTCCCGGACGAACCACTCGAGGACACCGCACCACCGGACGAACGTGGCGTGGAGTCGTTTGGTCCCGAGTTGGCTCCACCCGAGGTCAAGATGCAAGCCAACCGGCGCGATGAGGCCATGCCGCGGATGTCACGATCCATGATGCAACCTCGTTCGCTCGACCTGGCACCGCCTCCGGACCGGCATGGATTTGCTCCCGCGCTGGGCGACGATACTGCGCGTGCCGACTTGAAAACGGCCGCCCCGAGGCCGTCCGAAGAACAGCCGGATACCGCGAACACGGGTTCCAAGACCGGCGCTTCGTTCGAGCTGGTCAAGGTCTTTTACGCGACTGACCGTGCGATGGCGGAGCCGGCATCCGCGGGCGTCGCCGATCGAACCGACCTGCTGCCGCCGGCGGCGGGTATCGCGGTCACCATGCTGTTGCTGGCACTTGGCGTTTTCCGCCGTGGCCGGCGTCTCTTCTGGAGTTTGGCAGTGCTCACCTCGTTTGTCACGGTCGCCTGGGCGGGCGTCTGGTTGTACGGCGAATGGACCCGTGGGGACACGACGATTCAGAAGGGGACGCGGTATGGAAACGAGCGCGGGCCGATGCAGATGGGAAGCTGCCTGGTGAGTATTCCCAAATCACATCAGATTGGCAAGGTTGAATCACCGTCGATCCTGCGCCTGGAAGTCCGCGAGGATGTGCGTAAACACATCGTGTTGCAGCGGACCGAGCCCAAATCGAAGCCGGACTTTTATCAAGCGCTTCGGCAGCGCATCGCACGGTCGGCGGAGGGCGAGGTTTTTGTTTTCGTGCATGGGTATAACGTAACGTTCGAGGCGGCGGCGCGGCGGACGGCGCAGATCGCCTATGACGTGAAGTTCTCCGGCGCGCCAATCTTCTTCAGTTGGCCGTCCCAAGGGGGCCTGCTCAAATACACGGTCGATGAAACGAATGTAGACTGGGCGGTCCCCGACCTGAAGCAGTTCTTGCTGGACGTCGTTCGCAACAGCGGCGCGAAATCGGTCAATCTGATCGCGCACAGCATGGGCAGCCGCGCACTGACTCAAGCGTTGCGTGAACTGGAACTTGAATTGAAAGAAAATTCGGCGTTGTTCAGCCAGGTGATTTTGGCCGCGCCCGACATCGATGCGGAAATATTCCGGCGTGATCTGGCGCCGGCATTGGTCAAGGCGTCGCAGCGCGTGACGTTATATGCGTCGTCTAATGACCAGGCGCTGGCCGCGTCCAAACAAGTGCATGGATACCCGCGTGCCGGCGAATCAGGTAACGGCCTGGTCGTCATGCCTGGTGTCGATACGATCGACGTATCGGCGATCGACACGAGCATTCTCGGTCATTCGTATTACGGCAGCAGCAATCCGATTCTGCGCGACATTTACTTCTTGATCCACGATGCCCTGCCCGCCGCGCAGCGCCGCTGGCTGCGGCCCGCGTCTTACGACGGGTTGACCTATTGGGTCTTCCAGCAAGTACAACGAACGGCGGCGCGGCCGATCGATTGATCAGCGCGCAGGCCTCTTGCCCAACAAAAAAAGTAACCGTTCACGGTTCGTAAGACATCGCACCGCGGATAAACGCGAATAACCGCTGATAACCGCGGAAGCGCGTTGTTTTCCTTCAGCGATTCGCGGCGCCGCCCAACACCCAGGTGGGCGGCACAGGTAGGTCTGTTCTCCGAACGGACCGCAACCCCGCCCCAATCACATGTCCCTGCGCACCGCGCCCGCGCCTCCTCCAGCGCAACCCAAGCCCCACAATCGCCTCCCCACCCACGGCCTGCCAAAGACCAAGCGTTCGGCGATGCACAGAACGGCTCGGAGAGCCGCTCTACACCTGTTCAGTGTTTTCTTCCTCCGTGTCTCCGTGTCTCCGTGTCTCCGTGAGAAAAATCGGGGATGCCATTGCAAACATGCGCGCACGGCGCGCGCATGTGGCAGCCTAAGAATCGGGCCTGATCCCAAAATGTGGTGGTCTGATTCGGGCTCGACCGAGATGCCGGCGA
>CAZSOG010000437.1:0-5325 GCA_964607555.1 uncultured Pirellulaceae bacterium
TCGTTGCGGTTGCCTTCAGCGCGTTGGCGGCCATCAGTGGGCGACGGCCCCGATATCCAATCGTGATGTCGGACACGGTGCGTTGGCAGGGCATGTGGGTGGCTGGACTCGCGGTTCGTGCTGCCCTGACACTTGTCCTGGATCGCGGCAACGTTGATACTTCGATTGCGGTGTTCCTGCCCGCGGCGTCCTACAGCGCGACAACTTGGACGACCTTGCAGCAGTTAGACATGTTTGGGTTGGTCGGCTGGCTTGGGATGGCGTGGAGTGGTTGGCGTCATCAGCAGGCGAACATCGTCACCGCTTTGCTGATCTGCATCGTCCTCGCGGCGATCGAAATATCGCTATTCGCATCTGGTTCCTTACTGATCAATCTAAGCATGCGACTGACACTGCTGCCACAATAAGAGTACCGGTGAGAAGCCGGTTTAATTCGGAGAGCAAGTGCGTACATTCACGCCTGGCGCGACACCGTAAGCGTCATGGAATCGACGTGCCGATCGCCCTGTGCGTCCTCACCTTACGAGCGAAAAAAAAGAGACCGATCGATGCGACGAATCATCATCGCGAGTTTAGTTGTCGTGATCTTAACCTGCGTTGCCGTGGCCAATTTATGGCACGCCGGAAAGATGCCCGCGGTCGACTGGACGATCAAGAAACGGGTACCGCCGAAGGAAGTTCAAATCGAGCATCCGAAACGTGCCGAGATTATCGAGACGGTCACGGCGCCGGGGACCATCGAGCTGGTGGAAGAGGCGGACATTGCTTCACAGATCATGGGCCAGGTCGAAGAAGTCAACGTGAAGAAAGGTGACCGCGTCAAGAAGGAGGATTTGCTGGTAAGACTCGACGACGAAGACGCCCGGGCTCGACTCGAATCGACCAAGGCGCGCATTGAGCGTCTCGAGGCCGCAATCGAGATCTCCAAGGCAGACCTCGAAAAGGCGATCCGCGATCTCCGCGGCTACCAGGAATTGGCGGATCGGGGTTTTTCCACACCCACGGAGGTGAATGACGGTCTGACCAGCGTTGCCAAGATGCAGGCCGCGCTGGAAATGAGTCAGCAGGAGCTTAAAGAGAGTTACGCGACACAGCGCACGGCCGAGAAAGCACTCGAATTCACGGCGATTCGCGCGCCGATTGACGGCACGGTGATCACCAAGAACGTCGAAGTGGGGGAAGTCGTCATCGCGGGGACCACGAATCTCCCCGGAACCGTCTTGCTGACAATCGGGAACATGCAAGAAATGCGCGTGCGCGCCGACGTGGACGAGACGGACGTCGCATTGGTCCGATCCGGCCAGGCAGTGCGCATCTACCTGCAGGCCGACCAGGATGATCCCATTCCGGGCGTCGTCGATCTGATTGCCCCGAAGGGTTCGAAGCTGAGCGAGGTGGTTAGTTTTGAAACGTTGATCAACATTCAAGGCAAAAACCAGGCCATTCGCCCTGAAATGACCGCAACAGTCGAGATCCAGGTGAAGCATGCCGCGGACGCACTAAGCGTGCCGGTCCAGGCGGTCATTCACCGCCGCATGAAAGATCTGCCCGACACGCCCTTGTTCCGCGACTGGGTCGCAAAACAACCGGTGAAACCGTCCGACAAGGGACACGATCTGCGCACCCGCTACGTCAAGGCCGTGTTTCTGCTGAAGAACGGTGTCGCGCGAGCACAACCGGTGGAAACGGGGATCAGCGATCTGGAGCGGATCGAGATCAAGGACGGCATCGGGCCGAACGACCAAGTGATCGTGGGTCCGTTCCGCGCCCTGGATGAAATGACGGACGGTCAGCCGGTCGTCGTGAAAGAGGCCACGCATGCGACGCCCGGCAGGCCCCCCACAACGTCTCAACCGCGAAGAAAGCGTGTAAAGGTCAAAGCGTGATCTCGGAATCGCCGCTAATCCATCTGCAGGGAATCTCCAAGGAATACCGCATGGGAACCGAGGTCGTGCATGCGCTGCGCTCGGTGGACCTTGAAATCCGTGCCAACGAGATGGTCGCGATCATGGGTTCGTCCGGATCGGGCAAATCGACTTTGTTGAACATCCTTGGGCTGCTCGACGTTCCCTCATCCGGCAGCTATATGCTCGACGGACGAGACGTGGCCAAATTGTCGCAGTCGGCCCTGGCGCGAACACGTGGCCGGCGGATCGGTTTCGTCTTTCAGACGTTCGAATTGCTGCCACGGCAGTCGGCGATCCGCAATGTCGAGCTTCCGCTGATCTACGCGGGCAGTCGCCGGCGTCGTGCGCGGGCGGTCGAGGCGCTGCAACGCGTTGGTCTGGCGGACCGTTTGCGGCACCGGCCCAATCAGATGTCGGGAGGCCAGCGGCAGCGCGTGGCGATCGCGCGCGCGCTGGTGCAACATCCCGCGATCCTGCTCGCGGACGAGCCGACAGGCAACCTTGACAGCCAGACCAGTGACGAAATCATGGAGTTATTTGAGATCCTCTATCGTGAAGGGCAAACGATCGTGGTCGTGACGCACGAGTCGGACATCGCCCAACGTTGCCAGCGGATCGTGCGGCTGCGTGATGGGCGTGTTGAATCGGATGAAATGATGACCAACGTGCCGTAAACCGCCGTGAAAACCAGACAACGGCTCGGCGCGTGAATTATCCTGAGGGGGCCAAGTGTAACTCGCAGTGGAGCGTACCGACCCTTTTTGATCGAGAAACAACGGGGCGAGAAGGACAAGAACGAAGGACAAGAACACCGTGGCCAGGAATATCGGATCGAAATCTCCTTGCCGTTCCCTATTCTTGCCCCAAGCCCTCATGTTTCCTGATGAAACCAACGACCATGCAATGGACCATCCCGCAGCTGGCTAAATAATTTCTAATATCCAATTTCTGATTTCGTAGCCGTTCACGACATCTGTTATCAAGGAACACTAATCTTCACTGATCAACACTAATGATACCACTCGAGAAAGTCTGCAACACGCACCATAAATCCGGCAGGTCGTGGAAAAGTCGAAGGCTTTTCAAGATGAAGTTTTCCGATATCAGCGAGAATTAGCGTCGATTAGTGTTCTTTTTCTTCTGGTCCGCGAACGGTCACGGACTTACGATCGTCGAGTCCCCCCATGTGCCACAACCCAACCCCTGCCGACCCGGATGACGGTCCATTGATCATGCCCAGGAATTCACGTTACGCGGGGCAGACGATCGACGTGTCCAGCCGCCGCTCGATTGTTATTCGGCCAACGCGGCAGCGCGATGAACTGATCGCGCCGGGCGACGCCAGGGCCATCATCGACTATTTCTACCACGAAGGCAAGTTCTGGAGCGCGGTCATTCCGTTGGATGGAGTGGCCGAAGTGTACGGCCAGGCGTTCAATTTCTCCAGAATGAAGACGCGGCAAGGCGCGGAGGGTCGTGAGATCATCGTCGGCAAGAACGGCTTGCCCAAGCGGTCAATCCCTATTCTCAACCACGTGCAGTGCCGCTTCACGCTCCGGCCGGAATTCCATGTCGGGCTCTATCCGCTGGGCGACGACACGAACGGTAAGCCGGTCGATCGCATCCGTGACTTCGTCTACTCCGCGGAAGTCGTTGGCCCGGCCGGAGTCGCATTCAATATTCGTGATGGACTCGCTGGTAATCTGCTCAATGCCCACCGTTTCTTGTCGACGCGCGAAATGGTGTTCGAACGAATTGTTGTCGAGAACCAGTACGTTACCGAGTCGCCCGCGCTGCCGATTGCCCAATCCGACCAACGTGAGTTGCTTGTCCGTGGCCTGCTGCGGAGCCACGCGGCGGGCATGACCGAGGCGTACTACCTGTACCGGTTCTGTGGAACGAACAATTGCACGTCCAATCCATTCAGGGTGCTCGACCGTGTTGTGGACTATCGCCTGGCACAGCGCATCGGCGCACTGCTCTACCGGATGCCATTTAACCCCCGATTGTATTTGCGGGTGCGCGGCCTGGACGCGGATCCGTCGGTACGCAAGCTCGTACGAACCGAGTTCACCGAGTACATCCGCGATCCCAGCACGCAAAGGCGAAAGCGTGACTATGTCCGGCGGCAAATACGCGCCCGCCGCGCTGCCCGCGCGGCGGCCAGCCAGCCAGGTGACGCGAAGGACAAGAGAGGCAACCACGAATAACATGAGTAACGAAAGGAGTAGGTAAAAAGACCGCCTGGTCACTTGGACAGCGCCACTTTTTTTCGCTATTGGTTTGTCAATGCTTGGCTTGTCGGTATCCGGCCCCCACCCAGACAAGGTGGGCGGGGGCGCAACTCCCTCGATTGGAGTGACTCGCGCCATGCGTGACACACAAAGTGGCGCTGTCCAATTACGCTGTTGCTCGGAATACTCGGGCGGCGTGATTCTTCAGGAGCTGACGGCTTCCGATTCGTGAAACGCGCGCGAATCGTGGTGCCAGTCTTTCCACGGTCTCAGGCTCGGCGGGTTAGAAGTGATACCGCACGGTCCACTCAAGCACGTTGGCTTTGCCCGGCGCGGTTGGATCGGCGGTCGGGGTGAATCCGGGTTCGTTTGTCCGATTGTGATACGACGTCCGCCACGACGATACTTCGAACCCGGTTTCCAGATTATCAGTCACGTTCAGGAATACGTTGGCGTATACGACACGGTTGTAGACGCGGCCGATCAGACTGTCTCCGTCCTTCGGATCGTCGATTCCAAACCCCACGTTCGTGGTCAGGCATGAATTGATGTCATAGGAGGTTTCCGCCCAACCGCCACTGGAACGAATCGGGACGCGCAAGCACGGACAGACGCCCTGGACAATGCCTCCCAAGACCGTGCTCAGGTTCGATCCTGTGAAAAACTCACCCTGAAATCTAAGCCGTTCCGTAACCGGGATTTTGGCGTCTACGTTGAAGGACCATGTCTTGAAACGCCGATCATCTTCAGGCCCCAACGCCGGGTTGGCCGGAAAGCTCGTTAGAAAATCAAAGCCCGTTTCACCGACGTGACCCGAGATGCCAATCGTCGCCGGGCCGCTCAAATGGCGACTGTTAAACGTCAGCGCGGTGCGCCCCTCGACGATGGGCCAGTTGCCCGTCTCACGCACGACGCCCGTGACGCCCGATCGGAAATCCTGTATGACATTCTCTCCCAATGCGCCCTGGACGGTCCACGTCATACCGTTGGAAAGATGGAAATACCGCTCAAGACGGAACTGGGTCCGGCGAAATCCAATGTTGCCGACGCCCCAGTTCACGGAGAAATTCACGGTATGGGGCAATAAAGGTGAAACAACGTCCCAAGTCTGCCCGGTTAAGATACGCAGATTCTTGTTCTTCGCTTCCCAGTAGATGTGCCGGAGACGCACCGAAGGCTGGTTT
>CAZSOG010000438.1:0-5317 GCA_964607555.1 uncultured Pirellulaceae bacterium
TCGCCGACATCTTGGTCGAGCCCGGATCAGACCACCACATTTTGGGATCAGGCCCCTCAAGATATGCCAAGGCCATGACATACGAAAGCCATTTCAGCCACCGCGGCCGCTCGGCTGACGCCACGGGAAGTTGCGTAACTCGTCAATATCGACTACAAACCATCATGGCCCATGCCGAGGTCGGGACGACGCGGAGCGTAAATTAGCGAAAGGGACGACACGATGACGAAGAGAGACGGACAACGACAGGGGGTGTCCACCCGGTGTGTGCATGCGGGAGAATCATTGGATGCACAGGGAGCCATTCATACGCCCCTGTATAATCACTCGACATTTGGTTTTGAAAGCACGCGTGCACTGCTTGATGTGGTTGAGGGGCGTAACCCTGCTGGGAACTTGTATACGCGTTATGGACTGAATCCGACCATTCGCAGGTTGGAAGAAAAATGTGCCGCGCTTGAGGGAGGAGAGGCGTGTTACGTATTCAGTTCGGGCATGGCCGCCGAAGCGGCCACTTTTCTGGCGCATTGCAGTGCCGGGGACCACATTATCTGCATCGGCGATGTTTACGGTGGAACCTTTGAATTGCTCAAGGATAATCTTCCGACGCTCGGCATCGAAACAACGTTCATACTGGGCCACGAACTGGATACATTACCCGCGCGGATTCAGAAGAACACCAAAATGGTGTTTTTTGAAACACCCACCAACCCCAATCTCGAGGTATTGGATATCGGCAAGATCGCCCGAATTGCCAAAGCGAGGCAAGTTCTCACAGTGGTCGACAACACTTTTGCATCGCCCATTAATCAGCAGCCGCTGGCGCTGGGCGCGGACCTGGTGATCCACAGCGCGACGAAATACCTCGGCGGACACAGCGACCTTACCGGAGGCCTGGTCACTGGCAGCATGGAACCCTTGAGTTTAATCGCGCTCTGGCGAAAAAATCTAGGTCAAATGATGGCGCCTGAAGTCGCTTTCCTGCTCGCTCGGAGTATTCGAACGCTGACGGTCCGGGTTCTGGCACAGAACCGCTCGGCGCTTCAGGTCGCCGAATTCCTCGAGTCTCACGGGAAGATCCTGAGTGTGCATTATCCGGGGCTGGTTGGTTTTCCCGGATACGCCGTGGCCAAACAGCAGATGAGTGGTTTTGGCGGAATGTTGAGCTTTATCTATGACGGCGATGCCGAGGCCACGGCTGCCGTGGTTGACCGTCTGCGGCTTTTTTCCATCGCGGCGAGCCTGGGGGGAGTGGAGAGCCTGGTTACGCAGCCTATCACCACCACGCATCACGGCATGCTCCCGGAAGAACGGAGCAGACGCGGCATCCCTGATGGCATGGTGCGCCTTTCGATCGGTTTGGAGGATACGAAGGACCTAATCGCCGATCTGGAGCAGGCCCTGAAATGAGCTTGCTTGGGGGAACCGCGCGGCACGTGAAAGTCTCGGGTTCAAGGCAAGGACTAGCCGAACAATCTCGCGAAAAGCCCTTTCTTCGGTTCGAGCCGCAGTTCGGCCTGACGGGCAGTGGAAAACGACGTCGAAAAGCCGCCGGTACCGGGCGCGAGCACTCTGACTCGTCCTTCATCGCTTTTTTCCCATGGTGCGCCAACGCCATCGGCAATGCGACGTGCGGCCGCTGACTCTGCCGCGGGTCCAGCGCGGCCGCTTCGGAATCGGATGGTTACCTCCAGTTCGTATTCCTTGGAGTGCATCGCATTTGCCGTCATCGATTCCGGCGTCACCAGGACATCCTGGTCGCGCGTAAACCGCTCAATCGCTTCAATCATTTCGGTCCTTATGTACGCGGCCACGGAATCGTCGTTGGCACGAAAACGACACTTGAATCGGATGGGCATATGTTTCTCCTCGATGTTAGCTACGATGCTGAACGAATCCGGGTGCAGCGAATAGGATAGCAGAAATGGCATCTCATCGTTGCGATGAGCCATTCGAGTCCAATTCGTCGGCACCGGTTGGAGCGGGTGGCGTAATGTAGCGCCCCTTCTCTTTGTCGGTAAAGTCCCGCCCGGCAGCCCGCCGAGCTTGATCCAAGAGTGGTTCCAGGCGGAACGCCCGAATGCGTACCGTCGCGTCTTTACTGCCCGTTGCGAGAAGGCGCCCCTGGGCGCCGACCGCCAGGCAGGTAATGTCATCGTCATGACCGCGCAGTACGACCGGCGTGGTGAACGGACGCGCGTTGGCGAGATCCCAAAGTTGATTGTCGCCGACCAACCAACGCCCCGACGGGTCGAAAGCCGCCACGGATCCTGACAGTTCGATGGGGGCCACACCTGGGTCTTCCCGCGTCAAGTCCCACAAGCGAATCATTTTGTTCGAATAACAGATCGCGACCCACTTTTCCGAGGGACCCGCGACAATCGACCTGATCGGTAGATCGTGTTCCAAACTAACGACCTCCGCCGCCACGTTATCGTCGGACAGACGCCACATCTTGGCAATACCATCCGCCGCGCCCGTCCAGATCCGGTTGCCACCGCGCCCGACGAATACCGCGGTTACCGCGGCGTTATGGGCGGAAACCTCCGTCGCGGGAACAACGGAACCGTCGTTGGGGAGGCTTATCAAGGTCACGGTTCCCTTTTCGTGGCCGGCGACGAGTCGCCGTCCTTGGTCGTCAATTGCCAAACAGCGAATCGGGTCGCTGCCGTCCGCGAGGACCTTTGCTTCGTAGGGTGGCGCATCGGAGTGACTCCAGATCCGGATAGTGCCATTACCGTCGGCCGTAATCAAGCGTTTCGAATCTGGCGTGAACACGGCATGGCTCACGTAGCTCGCGTCCCCTCGAAGCGTCGTCGTCGTCGGTCCGTTTGGCGCCCCGAGATTCCAGATTTGCACGTCGTCGTCCCGCCGCGCGCCGGTGACGGCCCAATTCCCATCCGCGGAGAGTGCCGCGATACCACGGCGATTCTCACGGTGCAGGGTGCGCGCGGAACGTGACGGGTCCAAAGAGGTCAAGTCCCAAAGGCGACAACCTCACCATCTTCCTTGAACGTCACCTGAACGGCTTCGATCGCCAGCAGTAAGCGCAGCTCGTCATTTGGCGCCGCCCGCGACTGCACGACCAATCGGTTGGCCGTGGCAATACGGGTTTGTCGCGTGGCATTTCGACGCGCGACGTTTTCAGCGGATTGGGACGCTTCCGCCTCGTGGCGTAGTCTCGCCGACGTTCGTACCGAAGTTGTCAGGTCCCCCGCGAGCCCCGCGGCTTTGTTCTTCTGCTCGACGGCTACGTTACCAGCCCCGTGGACCAGCGCGAAAGCGATCACCGTTACCGCGACGATTATCATCGTTGTCGCGGCGTAGGTGATCGCCAGACTCCGATTGCGTTGGCACCATCGCCAGCCGCGTTGGAACTTTCCGACCGGACGGGCGAGGATCGGCTCGTTGTTTAGATACCGGCGCAAATCATCCGCGAACTGCTGTGCGTCCTGGTACCTTCCCGATGGCGTTTTCGCCAAGGCTTTCAGACAGATGGTCTCGAGATCACGGGGAACACGATCGTTCACCGCGCGCAGTGGCCGCGGATCGCGTTCGGTCAGTTGCTGGAGTAACATGCGGACGTTGCCACGAAACGGTCGTTCGCCGGCCAGCATTTCGTAGAGCACCACGCCAAGACTGAAGACATCGCTACGCGCATCGACCGTGGACGATGTTCCAGCCGCTTGTTCGGGCGACATGTAAGCGGGGGTCCCAAGGATCTCGCCATCGACCGTCATTTGCACGTGGTCATTTAATCGGCGCGCCAGGCCGAAGTCCATCACGAATGGGCGACCTTGCTTGTCGATCAAGATGTTGGAAGGCTTGACGTCGCGGTGAATGACTTGGCGGGCGTGGGCGTAATGCAGCGCATCGGCGATAGCGCACATCCATTCGACACACGTGCGTTGCGAAGCCGTCCGCTCTTGGAGGACATCTCCTAGCGTTTTTCCCTCGACAAAGTCGCTGACGATGTAGGGGATCCCCTCTTCGCGTCCGACTTCGTGCACCGGCACGATATTGGGGTGCCGAAGAGCGCCCGCCGCCCGGGCTTCCTGGAGAAACCGCTGTTCGTCGTTCGCGTCGCGTTGAACGCACGGTCAACCGTCGCGTGGTCGTCTGAGATGTTTCCGAACGTGGGGCACGGTTCCGGAATGACAAGGGTGGACGGCGCGAGGCTTGGTGCGGGCATGATGAGGATGGGTGCGAGTCCGACATCGTCGGCCAAGCAATTGCTTACCAAGGTGGCGGTGATGATTGTAACGAGTCCTGGCCAAATTGAGTTCATGAGTTTACCGCTGTCGCCTTTCACGTTTCATGTGCTGTCGGTGCTGTAGCCTCCGTCACTCATGAATCAGCGATGGGCCGTCGATGCCGACAAAGAAAACAGGTAATTTCGGTGCGTGCGAGATCAAGACTCTATGGGCTCGTCGGCCAGTTTCCACCAGCGGCTCCGCAGCAGCGCCAGCTTCCGCTCAACGGTCCGCTCCACGCAACCCATGCGCGCCGCGATTTCGGCGTTCGTGAGCCCGGCCAGATGCATCTCGGCAAAGGGGCGCAGTTCGTCAGGTAGCCCCCCGACGTAGTGTGCATAGCAGTCGCGCAGGAGAGCCTCGTGGGAGCTCGTCGGAGACGCGTCCACGGCCAGAAAGGCAATGGGAGTGAGGCTCGTCACCTGGCCCTGCCCCTGCTTGAGCGTCATGGCATGTTGAATCTGATTGATCGCCTTACAGGCCACGATGTGACTCAATAATGCTAAGAGTTGTTGCCGGTTCTCAAGTTGCCCGGCACGTCGGTCGCGGGCCGTATTGTAGAACCCGATGAGGGCCGATTGGGCCACGTCTTCTTCGTCCACATGGCGGATCGGTGCCCGCTTGAGTCGTTTTCGGGCGATGTTCACCAACTGGGGCCAGTACCTCTTGTGAAGATCGGCAAGCGCCGCTTCATCGCCGGCTTTCAATTCCGCGATCAACCGACTCACCGACCCGACCTGATTCCGCGCATTGTCACTCATCCGCATTCTTTCGTTCCAATTCAAGTCCGCGCGTGACGGTTCTCCGAATGAACCCGCTCCCAAAAAACCGTTCCCTCCCCCAATGAATTGACAATTCAGAACGGCATGGGCACATTATACAGACGCGTCCAACCACCTCCAATGCAATTCCGCGTCGCGACTTGGCGCGCCCCGCCCAACCGGAGACAAGATTTTTTTCCGCCTTTTCTTGTCGGCCAGCCCGGAGAATGCCTGATTCAAGCGTGAAGCCGGTCGTGAACGCCACGACGGCAAGCAACCGATCCCTCGACTACACAGGAGGCA
>CAZSOG010000439.1:0-5301 GCA_964607555.1 uncultured Pirellulaceae bacterium
CAGCGCTACGAGTATTGGTCCTATCCGAATCATAACGCCGGCGAAATCAAGGACCGCCGCGTCATGTGCAAGGGGGGACGCATGACGTACGGGTTTGGCTTCTGGCGCAGCGGTTACACTACGTTGATTCCTTGGCACTGGGCATGGACTCCGGCACCCGATCAATTCGATTATCTGCGTGGCTCGCGATCGGGCTGCGGCCAACGAATCGATGAACAGGGTAACGTCATTCCCGCAATGTACTGGGAATGCTTTCGCGAGGGACGCGATGATGCACGCTATTTGTACACGCTCCAACAAGCGACCTGGGAACGCGCGGGTGCAACGAGCGCGGAGTGTCGTGAGGCGGTTCGCGACGCGCGGCGTTTGCTCCAGTCGACCTGGTACGACATTCACGTCCAGCAGAAGTACCTGGCGACCGGAATGTGGCCCTCGTCCGAGTTTCAGGCACGCCGCTGGCGCATGGCCGCGGCAATCACGAAACTCCGGCGGTTTCCCAGCGTGCGGTCGGGCCAGGCACCATCGGTCCTGGTCGACCAGACAGAACCACCTCGGGCGGTCGCTGAGCCATCGCTGGTCGAACAGGCCGAAGCGCGAGGGATCGTTGAATCGACCAACCTGCTGGGCGATTTCAGTCAGTGGAAGAACGCAACGCAAGAAGGGCATGTTGAGATCGTCCCCCGCGCGGGGACTGATGGACAAAAGGCTCTGCGCTGGCGTGTGGACATCGATCACCAGAAGGACGGCGGCGAAGGTGGGAAATATCCGATCGGGTGGCCGCGGTTGGCACGCTCGTTTCCGCCTGACTCGCTTAACCTGGCGAACTATGATTACCTGGCGTTCAACGTGCGCGTTGATTCCAACCGGGACGAGGTTGCGGACGACATAACGCCCCTGCGTATCTTGATCACGTCCCATCAGAAGGGCCGCCAATTCTACGATTCTGTACAGGACCTGGGCGATCGGCAGCGCGTCTGGATACCCATTCGGCTCGCGATCAAGGATATGATCCAGGCAACCGGCCTGGGCACGGCGCCCTGGACGTCGATTTCACGAGTGCAATTGTATTTGGCGGAACGTGATTTCCGGGACGGAACGTCCGTGACATTCGACATTGCCGATCTGCGCCTGCTGCGTTTCACCGCGCCACAAATCGCGGCCGTTCGAGCACCGCATCTGGTGCTGCTTCCGCGGGCGATGCTCGCCGTCGGTTTCGACATCATGGGCGATCGCTCGGTCGCGCCCGGCACGCACCAGATAACGGCCGAATTGCGTGACGGTCAAGGCCACGTGCGTGCCCGCCAGAAAGCCGACTTGCACGGCACATCGCGCGTGGTTCTGGATATGGCCGACGTCGTGCCGGGCCCCTATCAGCTCCGCGTGCGGACCATGGCGGCAAACGGCGGCCAAAACAGCGTCTTGTGTCGACCGATCGAATGCATCGCCGGCCCGCTGTGGGAAATGCCAACTCCCTAGTAAAACTCAGATGCGCGCGGGACGCCCACGTCCGTCGGGGACGTGAATGAACGCCCGGCCCAGGGCCGTTTGGCGACTATTTGACTCGCTGGAGTACGCCATGTGCAACACAACGACCTCGCTTGCCGCACTATTTCGTCTGGACAACAAGGTGGCTATTGTGACCGGTGCCGCCGGCTACCTTGGCAGCGCGATCGCCACGGGCCTGGCCGAGGCCGGGGCGCGCGTCGTGGCGACCAGCCGCGATGTGGATCGTGCTCGGCACGCGGCCCGCCAGCTGCCGACGCCATGCCAGCAGACGCATGGCGCCGTCGGCCTGGATCACCTTGATCCCAAGTCCATTGACTCGGCCTTCAAGCAGGTTCTCGAGGAAACGGGACGTGTTGACATTCTCGTCAACAATGGCCACGCCGCGATCGCTGAGGACTGGACCAGCGTATCACACGAGCAGTTTACGCGTCAGCTGGCGAATGCAAGCGGCTATTTCGAATTGGCGCGGCGCGTGCGAGATCATGCGGTCCAACGCGCGGCAGGTGCTTCCGTCATCATGCTCGGCTCCATGTATGGATTGGTCGGGTCCTATCCGGACGCATACCGTGATATCTGTGCCGCGTCGCCGGTCGCCTACCATGCACTGAAGGGAGGTATCATCCAGATGACACGTCACTTGGCCGTCTACTGGGCCGAGGACGCCGTCCGCGTGAACTGTCTGTGTCCGGGACCGTTCCCCGATCCGCGGCGTGCTCCGGCGGAACTGATCGAACGGCTGACAACGCGCGTGCCGCTGAAACGGATGGGGAGGCCGGACGAACTGAAAGGCGCCGTCGTCTTCTTGGCCAGCCAGGCGAGCAGCTACATGACCGGCCAGACGCTGGTAATCGACGGCGGCTGGACCGCGTGGTGAATCGAGTCGGTCCGGGAAACGAAACCTAGAGTTTTCCGGCCGGCGTTTCCGTGCGCAGTTGGTCGATCATCGCGTGGGTGGCGGCTTCGACGGCCTGCTGCCAGCGTGTGTCGCCGAACGTCTCACGATATTCGGGACGCGCGTGCGCGAAGATGATCCCGCGTGAGCTGTTCACGATCGCGCCGAGCCCTTGATCGTCGAATGCACCACGCACGTCGGCGGCGCCGCCGCCCTGGGCCCCGAACCCTGGTACGAGAAACCACGCATTGGGCATCGCGCCGCGCAATTCGGTCAACTGGGCGGGGTAGGTGGCACCGACCACCGCACCCACGGCACCGTAACCGCTGGCGTCGCGCGTCCGTTCGGCCAGTTGTTGTACAAGCCGCGCAACGTGGCGGTACAAAGGTAGATCGCCCGCAACCAGGTCCTGAAACATGCCTCCACCCGGATTGGAAGTCTTGACCAGCACGAAGATCCCGGCGTCCCGTTCGGTGGCGACTTCGACAAAGGGCGTGAGGCTGTCATGGCCAAGGTACGGGCTGACGGTCAGTGCGTCGCCGCCCCAGACGCTCGCGCGGCCGTTGCCCAGATAAGCGTGCGCATAGGCGGTGGCCGTCGAGCCGATATCGTTGCGTTTACCATCGATAATCGCGATCAGCCCCTTATCGTGCGCGTACTGTATCACGTCGGCGAGCGATCGCATGCCGGCCGGGCCGTACTGCTCGAAAAATGCCGCCTGTGGCTTCACCGCCGGGACAAGCGGCGCGACGACATCGATGATCCCGCGACAGAAGTCCGTAAACGCGGCCGCGATCTGCGCGGGGGAGTCCGGGGCCACCGGATCGCGCAGAGCCGCCGGCAGTTGAGGAAAACGGGGATCAAGACCCACGAGCACCGGATTGGCGGCGCGGATAACCGCTTGATGTAATCGCTCGGCGAAACCACCGTTCATAACCTACCCTTCAAGCTCGATTGAAAAATACTTCTTATATTCTTGCCACGCAATATTCTTGCCAGGTCTTTTCCGCGAATCCCTGGGCCGTGCGACGGCGTGCGAAGAGGCGGGCAAGAGTATCTTGTGGCAAGGATATGAGAATCTCGGCTACTCTTACCAAAAGGGTAACTGTTCACGGACCAGAAGAAAAAGAACACTAATCGACGCTAATCCTCGCTAATATTGGAATACCTCATCTTAAAATGCCTTCGACTTTTCCACGACCTGCCGGATTCATGTTGAGTGTTGCAGACTTTCCAGGCCGGTATCATTCGTGTTGATCAGTGAAGATTAGTGTTCCTGGATGGCAGATGTCGTGAACGGCTACCCAAAAGGTTTCTCTTAGCGCCAAGTGAGAGTGGGGCAGCGCCCCCGCACGGCGAAGAGGAGTTCGGCTGTCCGCGAACGGCTACGAATATAGCAAGAAACGGGTCGACCGACAGGTGGGGAGGGTTGGGACTTGGAGTGCGCAGCCTGATTTTCAGGTTGAGCTGCAAGATGCCTGTTGATCAAACGGCTCGGATCTGCCATAGTTTGCGTCTGACGGTCATGCGATCATGAAGTTCCACGGTCTTTGCATGACTTCGCATGGGCGTACGATTTGATTACGGGGTGTAGCGCAGCCTGGTTAGCGCGTTTGACTGGGGGTCAAAAGGTCGCTGGTTCGAATCCAGTCACCCCGACTCGTCAAAACAAGCAAAAGCCGTGAATCCACAAGGGTTTACGGCTTTTTGTGTGCGCGGCGTTGATTGCATCCCATTTTACCCAGTGTGACAGAATTGCGCGACTTGTTCCGCCACTCATGGCGACAAATCCCGTTGGAGAGGACATTTATCGGTGAATTGCGATAAAACTCTACTCCCTTTGGACGTGGTCGGTATGGAACAAAAGGTGCATCAAACGAAAAGCCTGTCAACAGCAAACTTTTAACAGCCCAGAGCCAGACATCCTAACTTCGGGCCGCTTTCCGAAAGTTAGGGTCTGCTTTTTCTGCCCTCCAGTCTCCAGCCTTGCGGGCGAAGCCCACGTCATGCTGTCTGGTTTTTCCGTTTTTTTTTTGCAAAACTACGTCCCGGTTTACAGCTCCTGTCGCCCCTAACGGGGCTTGGACGATTATGGGCGATACGCTCTCCAGATGGCGCAAGCCCCTGGATAGCGTGTCAACCACAACGCGGCGAGCCCCGTTAGGGGCGGCAGGAGCGGCACGCGGGTACGCAGCTTTGCATGGCGCGAAAGCCCCATGGGTCGCTGCCCTGTCCCAAGAATAAGTGCGCGGAATAACGCTGCCTGCACTCAAATTCCCAGACACCCAACAATTGCCAGTCTCTTGGTCGAGCGTTGAAAAAAATCTTGTCTCTTTAATCCGTATATTACATCTGGCAGTTTGTGGTGGAACGCGGCGCGCTCGCGTTTGACTCGAAGCAAAACGTCACAAGGTTGGGTGTCCGGGAATTCAGGCGGGAATTCACATGACACCAGGTTTGTCGATCGGCTGGATGGTACGGGACGCGAACAGCTGCTCGACGGAATCACGCATCAAGACGATGATCGTGAAGACGCCGAGTACGGTTCCAAACGGCATCATCATGCATTCAAGGGCGCCCACGACCATGCAGTAGAGGCGTGACTGCCGTTTCTTCAGTTTTCTTCCCGCGACAAAAATGGCGATGGCCAATGTCCAGCCGCAGACGACAAACATTCCGCCGGCGGTGACGAACAGCCACCCAAAGAAAGGGGGCGGCGGGTGCTTGTCGCCGTTGAACTTGCCAAGGACCATGGCTATCCCAATGGCCACATGGAGCAACGGAAAGCAAGCGAAAAATGCCGTCTGCGCGGCCACGATATAGTGAAAAATCGCCAGCAGGTCGAGGTGTTTTTTATCCGTGGTCATGCATCTCCTCCAGTTTCCGTTGACGCGGCCCGTTCC
>CAZSOG010000440.1:0-5301 GCA_964607555.1 uncultured Pirellulaceae bacterium
CGCGTCGTCAAATCATCGATGTCGTGCGTGGCACCGACTGCCCGTCGAGTAATCGATCGGTGGACGTGCAGGTGAACGGTTTGCGAAAAAAACTGGGGCCATATGCAAATTGCATCGCGACGGTTCGTGGCGGTGGTTATAGCTTTCAGCCGCGTGGGGTCGAATAGCAAGAACCGCGAACCGCTGCCGTATCGAAGCGCACGTGATGCGATTAAGAGAAACTCTGCTTATCATCGAGTAATCAAATGACTCACTATGGCAGTGCCCATCGATTGGTCAGGGTCGATCACGACTTCAACTTCATTCACATCGTGGCTGCCGCCGGCATGGCGGTCTTGGCGGCCTGCGCGACGATCCTACCGCTGGCACCAGCGGTGTCCGCGAAAAACCGTCGTGCAACCGCCAATACACGGCGGTTGCTCGCTGTCGAGCAGAACGTGTTACCGGCTCCGCTGAATGAGGGACCGAATCACTTTACCCAGCTGACCGATTATTACCGGGATCAAAACGCAGCACTGATCAGGTGGTTTGAAGACGCGCGCCGGCGATACGAACACCCGAACCCGCGGCCGCTGCGGTTCATGACAGTCGTCACCGGGGCGTCCGGAGTGGGGAAAACATTTATCAAAGGCGCTGTTTTCGACAAGAAATATCCCCAGGACTCCATATGCAAACTGGACTTGCGCGAACTTTACGAACGCTGGGAAACGGAAGGGCAGGTCGTTCGACGTGCCGGGCTGCGAGTTGGCAACGTGGTTCTGAGCACGCACCTGGCGCAAAAGGACCCGTCGGCGGAACTCCTTACCAAGTTGCTCAGGAAACGTGACGCGGCCTTTTATGTCATCGATTCGCTCGACGAGGTCCATGCAGATGACTATACGCCTCTGTTGGAAGAAATCGAACGCTTCGTTTTGTCCAACGATCGAAAGTTCGTTCACGTCGTCGTTTTCGGACGTCCGTTCGCTTTTCGTGAATACTGTCGGCACCACAAGCCCATCGAGCAAACGACTCAATTCGCTTGCCACGTCTTACGACCGCCGCGCTTCAGCACGGTCGGAGATCTCACGGTTTCGAGCTGGAATTATCATTGCTACAAATACAAACTGAGTTGGGCGCCGCGCGGTGCGCGTGAACCGATGCCGCTGGCTACTTACTGGGAGTGGTTCCATTCCGGTTTTCAACAAGACGGGCCGTTCGCCAGTGTCACGTTCAAGGCCAACGCGGAACTGACGCCGACAGCCCAGCAGACCCTTGCCGCGTGGGCACGCCGCTATCCAGTTATCGACAGTATGCTGATCAATCTGGCGGGAAATGGAATGGTCCGCGCTATCGTCACGGACTTCACCCGGCGCGGCGCGCGGTACGATGAAACGCAAGTAATGAACGCGTATTTCGCCGCGCTGCTCGAACGAGATGCACGGAAACACGGACGCCCAAGCCATGAATCACGACCCGAACAACTTGGTCTTTACCTGCGTTTACTGGAACGTGTGGCAATCAAGTATCTGGCCGAAGATAAGGTGGATCCGAACGGCTATTTCCCCGTGCGCACGGGCGATTACGTTACCGTCGCACAGGCGGGAAAAATGTACCGTGTTTCCGTTCACGAACTGCTTAACCATTCGGGTCTGGTTGACATGGACTGCCGCCACATGCGAACCGACGCCTGTCGCTACCGGTTCGAGCCGGTTTGGATTCACCGGTACCTCGTTCAACGTGGCAGCATGTGATAGGGGGGGCACGTCTTAACTCCACGTTACTTCCACAACATCGTTATCGCAATACCCATCATGGCAACGTCACCAAACACGTGGATGAGCCATGGCGCCACGATGGAGTCGGCCTTCGCATAGATCTGTTGCAGCACCAGGGCGAAGATGAATAACCCGACCACCGCCATGACCAATGGCAGCGGCGTGACCCAGTGATAGATGAACAATATATGTTGGATCGTGAAGGCCACGGCGGGCAGCAGATAGCCCAACCACCGTTGCCGCTTGACCAGAAGGCCGAACGCGAACCCACGATAAAAAAACTCTTCCAGGAGCGAATTCAGGAAGATCGTGATCGGCGCAATCAGAAGCACCGTGCTGGCCGTGACGCTGAATTGGTCGCCGATCTTCGCAACAATCATCGCTTTGTCAAGTAACAAGTCGCCAAGGACGTAGTACGCTCCCCAAAAAACGAGTACGGCGATCCCGCCGAGCAAAGCCGCCGCGGCAAGGTGCCGATGCCAATTCCTCAGCTTGAGAATACTGCTGAATATGTTGATCCCGCGGACTCGGCAATAGATGAGCGGAGGCACGAGAAAAAAGACCTTGTAAAGCGAATAGCCCAACACACCCAGTACGCTATCCAGGTCCAGCGCGAGTTGAACACCGATGACGGCAAGCGGCAGGAGAATCAGTGTGATAAGGACGATCATGATGGGTACCTCGTAGAACGACGCTTGACTTCTTTCTCGTGGTTTGAGTCATCCCGGAATCTGCCCCCGTTTTCCAAAAAGGAGTCAGGCGTCATTGACTCTCGATGCGGTAACACTGTCTGCTTTTGTAGCTCTTGAGCTGTCGGCGGATTCGTTCGGTCAGGGAATGATCGCGCGGATCGGCCAACCGCGCGGCGTTGGCAGCCCATTTCAGCGCGTCGTCAAACCGGCCGATTTCGGCATAGGCGGCCGCGAGCGTACTCAATTGATCGGGGTCTCGGTAGCCACCGGACGCGCAGGCATGTTCGGCAAGCCGCACGGCTCGAGCGCCGTCGCGAACCTGACTGTCCGGGCAGGTTGCCAGTAGCCAAGCCAATCGGTTCGCCGTCATCGACGAACTGGAACCGGAATCGGTGGCCATGGCTTTTTCAAAATGGGCCAGGGCCGACGCGTACTTGTGCCGCCTCGTCATGGCTTCGCCCAGGTAGAAATGCCCGGCCGCGAAGTTCGGATCCACTTGCAAGGATTTCTCGAGATAACGCGCGGCTTCGTCCACCATTCCCCGTTTCAGCAACGTCATGGCCAGGTCGAGAAAGCGCCGCGGGTTCTTGGAGTCCGCGGCCAGCAGAGCCTGCAAATGGCCCGTGGCCTTTTCGAGCTCATTGCCATCGAGGTAGTACCGCGCCAGCTTGGCATGCGCTTCCAGGAACTCGGGGTTATGGTCCAAACCGATTTCATACTGGGCCATCGCGTCGGCGACCCGTCCCTGCTTTTCCAGGAGCCTGGCCAATTCGCGCCGCGCCGGCAAGTATTGGGGGGCGCGGCGCAGGAGTTCCTCCAACCGTGTCTTGGCCTCCTCGGCTCTCCCATTTCCACACAGAAGAAGCGCCGCGTTCATCCGACCGTCCAGGTAATCCGGCTCGTTTTCCACGGCCTTGTCGAATTCGGCAAGGGCATCGTCCAGCCGCCCTTCCGTGGCCAACTGGATCCCGCGCAGGTTGTGCCGCCGGTAGTCCAACGCCGGCACGTCGATACTGACGAGATCGTCGTATGCGATGTTCACGAATTCCGGCAGATTTACCGCTCGATTGGAGGCCGTCGAATTTGGGATCAAGATCGCCGGGCTATCATTGGCCCGCTCATCAATGTGCGTCAGGAACATTTGCGTGTAGGGCGTGTTGACCTTCGAGGAAAAGACCAGCCAGCGGCTGTTGGGAGAGAAGCTGTGCCAGGAGTTCATCGTTCGCGTATTGCATCGCATCTCACGCGCCTGCCCGCCCGCCGCGGGAACGATCCACAGGCGGCTGTCCGGTCGCATCAGTTGCCCGTTCTTGCACTTGACGAACACAATCCACTTGCCGTCCGGCGAGACTTTCGGAAACGTGTTGCTCATGCCGTTACGCGAAGCGCCGGCGATCGGCTCCGGCTTGCCCCCCCGCCCTTCGTTGAACGGAATCCGGTACAAATCGTACTGGATCGGAACCTCGTTGGGGTCGCCCGCGTAATTCGCGCGCGGGCGATCATCGGGATACGGATCCCTGGCCTTGGCCCGCGCGAAGACAAGCGACCGACCGTCCGGAGTCCAGACCGCATCGCAATGCACGTACGCCGGATCATCGGCGCCTGGTAACGACTTCATTTCGCCAGTCGCACGCGAATAACACGCCAGGATGCCGCGCGTGGGATAAAAGACCTGCAGGAACTTGTAGTCCTCGAAATTGCGGACGTACAGGGACTCGTTCACGGTCGAAACCACGGTTTGACCGTCGGGCGACACACGCGACAGAAATCCGATCGTCTTGTGCCCTTTCGGCTTGTCGGCAAACCGATTCCAACTGAACGTATCCTCCTTGCCGATCGCCATTTTCTTCCCGACAGGAGCGATGACATAAGTGCCCTTGTCGCCGTTCGGGCCGTCGAGGTCCATGCCCATGGTCTTGCCGTCCGCTGAAAACGAATGACAGTTCGTGCAGGTTGGCACGTCGGTCAGCACCAGTCGGCTGTCGGGTTTCGAGATATCCCGCAAACGCCAGGCGATCAGCGTGATGAACTCCGCGCTCAGAGGTTGGATGGTTCCGTTTTTTCCTTTCGACGGTGCCAGGGGAACATCCCGATAGAAAATCGGGGCGCCGACCGGATCCGACGACGTGGCAATCGAGATCCTGCCGTCCGATAGGAC
Organism: uncultured Pirellulaceae bacterium; assembly: GCA_964607555.1. Taxonomy (GTDB): domain Bacteria; phylum Planctomycetota; class Planctomycetia; order Pirellulales; family Pirellulaceae; genus JAJSAJ01. The sequence continues at coordinate 4,605 of CAZSOG010000440.1, forward strand.
CATGCCGGGTCGACTGCTCCGGAACCCACTGATTTCGATTGTGGCCGGCACGGCGACCGCGTGACGTTTGATGACGGACCAGAGTTCAGCGCCGGGCGTCCAGCTCCGTGCCGATTGTTGATACAGAGTCCCGTGATAGATTTCATTGGTGCCCGCGATGCAGCGGGGATCGATCCGCCCCGCGGGTGGCGGCTTGCCTGGCACGAGGACCGCAATATGCCCGGGGTCTTCTCCGAAGGATATGTCGATCAACCACATGTCCGCCGCACTCGTCGGATCGTGCCAGAGAAATGTCGGTGCCACGATTTCTTGCGGAAACAATGACTGATCGAGTGGCGCGTCGATGGTCAGTCCGGCCGGATCGCGCACTGCGCCGCGTGCCTTGGCGACCGTTCGGATCACGGTCGCCGCCGCATCCGTCGCGGTCGATTGAATCCCATCGACGCCGATGGCGAGAACCAGGTCGTCCGCGCCCGCCAACAGCGATGGCCGGACTTTCGAGTCGACGGGGGGCGGGCCATTGGCAGCGGGGGCGACCACTGACTTGTCCCTGGACATCCAGACACCCAGCGCAAGCATCGCACATCCAACAATGCCCGCGGCAAAGTAACAGCCCCAGTTCTTCACGACTGCAGTCCTTTCACGCACGCACCACCGGCCGCGCGACCACGGGCTCGATTCCACTGGTCGATCCGAC
>CAZSOG010000441.1:0-5298 GCA_964607555.1 uncultured Pirellulaceae bacterium
CACGAAGAAATATTCCTGCCACCCATCTTCCTGCCAATAATCTGGCAGGAACATGTGTGGCAGCAAAATGGATTGTCATTGTCTACGGCTGCACAAAAACATGCGCGCACCGTGCACGCATCCTACAGCCTAAGAATCTAATTCCTAACAATGCGACCGACGAGACTCGACCCAAAAACTTGACTCAAGATCATCGAATTTCCGCCCATAAGGTCTCTAATCCTACCCTTAATCCTCTTCCGGCTTTTGCTGGTGAGGCACGCAGCGCAAATAAGGTAATCTCAAATCAGATATCCCGCTCCCATGAATCAGGAGCATCGTCGCGCAACGTGACGTGTCATGTGGATTAAGATTAGGATTAAGATTAGGATTAAGATTAAGAGTGAACTAACCTGCCGTTCATGGCCAAAGGCCGTGAACGGTTACGACAAAAGGACACAGGACTTCCGCCGTGGGCAGTGTTCCGCGGTCTCGCTTTAGATGCTGGTCGCTCCCAATCGCCTTGTGCGGTTGGTAATGAAGTCTAGTGGGCTGAATAAGGCTGGTTCGCGTCTTAGCTGACGAGACCCGTTCACCCACGCACACAAGCCCGTGGGGGCCTTGCCCCGACAAGCCTTGACCCGACAATTTGCTGCAACCGGCTAAACCGACCGTTTAATCTTCGCGGAACGAATGTCGCCCGACACAATATCTTGCGTCGAAGCGTACAATCCCAACACTACATCTTTGGGTCTGCAGCAAACTCAAACAGTCGAACCAAGCAGTTGCGAATGTGGAAAGAAATTAGGGTATGATGAGCGAAAACATCAGGCGATTTATTCGGCGGGTACTGTTCTTGTTGGCTTGTTTCAGCGCGATTGGGCTGCACATTCAGGCGGCCGAGCGGACGCGCGCCGTCCAGGGTAGCAGCCTGCTGGCGGCCGGGTTTCATAATCCGCCGGCGGACGCGCGGCCCATGGCCTATTGGTGCTGGCTCGATGGTTGTGTCCGTCCAGAGTACTTCGCGCGCGAGCTCGCATTGTACCGTGATGCGGGGATCAACGGACTGTACATTTTTGATGTCGGCGTGAAGGACCCGGACGACAAGATTCCGGCCGGGCCGACGTTCCTGGGCCCGGAATCGGTTAGCGCCATGGCACGGGCGATCCGTGCCGCGGGAAAACTCGACATGGAAATGGGGATCATCGTGTCGAGCAGTTGGAACGCCGGCGGACCGTGGGTACGGCCCGAGCATGCGGCGATGGGCCTGTACCGAGCGATCCTCGAGCAACAAGGGCCGAAGCGATTCTCGGGCCAGTTGCCATTCCCGTCGATTCCGAAAGCAGCGCCGCGCAATGCGGATGGGACGCCCTGTTTCTATCGCGATATCGGTGTGCTGGCAATCCCGGAACAGCATCGCCTGGGAGGACACGAGTTCATTTTCAAATTGCCGGATCGGGCCTTCACGGTCGATCGCGTCGTGCTGTACAACACGCTCAGCGGCGACCAGAAACGCTACGGACCCATGCATCTTTTCGCAAAGGACTTCGCCGTCGCCTTGTCGACCACCGACACGGATTCCGATTCGTTTGTCGAGGCCGTCCGCGGGACACTCAAGCCGAGCACTGAGGCCCAGTCGTTTTCATTCGAAGCACGTCCGGCACGGTATGTGAAACTGTTGATTTCGTCGGGTTACAACGACAAGTCCGACCGTGTGGAGCTCGGCGAGTTCGAGTTATATTCGACCAGTGGCCGGAATGTCGTTTCCGCGTACGCGGCGGATGGCAGCCGAACGGGTGCCACGTTATTGTCATGTAGCTCGGCGCTGGGCGGTGAAAACGAGTCGGATTGGACGGCCGCCAACATCCACGATCGAGCGACGAGTGGACCTGGGGGATCGTGGTCGTCGGCCGGTCCGCCGCCGTTGGTGATTCATGACGTGGATTCCATCGTTGACTTGACGGATCGGATCACCACGGCGGGCAAGTTAACGTGGGACGTGCCGGCCGGTAAGTGGGAGATTCACCGGTTCGTCTGCGCGAACACGGGCCAGCAACTGGCGATTCCGAGCCCCAACTCGCAGGGGCTGGCGATCGACCATTTCAACCCTATAGCGACTGAAATGCACTTTCGAACGGTGCTGGATCGACTGCGGAAAGCGGTCGGGCCATTTGCCGCAACGGCACTGAAGTACGCCTATGTGTGCAGTTATGAACTGCGCGGCGCGGCCTGGACGCCGAAGATGTTGGACGAGTTTCGGCGCCGCCGCGGCTACGCCATGCGCCGCTGGTTGCCGACCTTGTTTGGTTCGATTGTCCGATCGCCCGAATACACGGCCCGGTTTCGGTATGATTACCGCAAGACGCTGGGCGACTTGATCGTTGACGCGTTCTATCGCAAGGCGCGCGAGATTTCCAACGCCTATGGCCTGCTGTTGTGTGCCGAGGCCGGTGGACCGGGCCCGCCGCTGCATCCAGTTCCGGTGGACGCTCTGAAGGCCCTTGGGGCCGTTGACATTCCGCGCGGCGAGTTCTGGAACGCGCACAATGTGTGGGTCGTCAAGGAAACCGCGTGTGCCGCGCACATCTATGCCAAATCGTTCGTCGATATGGAGGCTTTCACCAGTTGGCGTCACTGGCAGGACGGGCCATTCGAGCTCAAACCGCTCGCCGACCGCGCGCTGTGCGGCGGCACCAATCACTTTACGTTCCACACAGGTTCTCACAGCCCACCGGAGGGCGGCGTGCCGGGGTGGGTGTACCACGCCGGTACGCATATGAATCCGCGTTTGGTCTGGTGGCCGATGGCGCGGGCGTTCACCGGTTACCTCGCGCGGTCGTCGTTCCTGCTGCAGCAAGGCGTGCCGGTGAGTGATGTCTGTTACTATTACGGGCGTCAGGCGTTCAACTTCGTGGGGCCGAAACATGTCGATCCCGCGCTTGGATATGGATTCGACTACGATGTCACCAACGCCGAAGTTTTACTCAACCGAATGCAGGTTCGCGAGAACCGTATCGTGCTGCCGAACGGCGTGCGTTACGAACTGTTGGTCCTGCCGAATCGGGACCGCATGGACTGGGAGGTATTGCAACGTCTTGAACAACTCGTCGCCGCCGGCGCGACGATCGTCGGACCACGCCCCGAATACGCGCGCGGCTTGACGGGCTACCCCGAACGTGACGCCGCGGTCCGAAAAATCGCTGATCGTGTTTGGGGCCCATGCGACGGTAAGCAAGTGACCGAGCATGCGTATGGCAAGGGCCACGTTTTCTGGGGACGGGAGCCGCGCGCCATCCTCCAGGCACGCGCGGTCGTGACCGACTTCGATTTCGTCAGCCAGGATGGGAACACGCGATTGGACTACATCCATCGCCGAGTTCGTGAAACGGATATCTATTTCGTGCGTAACGAGTCGGATCGGCCGGAATCGGTCACCTGCACGTTCCGCGTCCATGACCGATCGCCCGAACTGTGGGATCCTGCCACCGGCGATATGCGTGCGCAGTTGGTCTATCAAGTGACCCGGGATGGAACTCGAGTGCCTCTTGAATTGGATCCGTACGGTTCCGTTTTCGTCGTGTTTCGGCAACCTGTGTCCGAGAAGCACGTGGCGCGCGTTGCCATCGATGAACACGTGGTTTTTCCGCGTGCCCCCAGCGACTCGACGCCCAGAGTGACTCCGCAAGTGACACTCGACTCCGTTTCAGGTAGCCTGATACTCGCGGCGCGGACGCCGGGTCGTTACACGCTTGACCTGGCGGACGGTCAGCGGAAGATGGCGGTGGTCGGCACGGTACCAGCGGCGCTGCCGATCCGAGGTCCCTGGCAGGTGACGTTTGACGCGGCACAGGTCGACCATCCCGACATGACCTTCCCGCAACTCATCTCCTGGACAGACCACCCGCGCGACGCTATAAAGTTCTTCTCCGGCATCGCGCGTTACCGGCGAACATTTACTCTGCCACCGGCCGCCATTGCCAAAGACCGGCCGCTGGTCCTCGATCTCGGACGGGTACGATTCGTGGCCGATGTCTGGCTGAATGGCAAGCACGTCGGCATCCTCTGGAAACCGCCGTTTGCCGCGGACATCAGCGGCATCGCGAAATCGGGGGAGAACGAGCTGGTCGTCCGTGTCGCCAACGTCTGGTCGAATCGACTTACGGGTGATGCACGGCAGCCGAATGCAAAACCGTTTTGCAACACGAACATGAAGTATGCCTTGAGTTGGGAAATGCCCTGGAAAGATGCGCCGTTGCACGAGTCCGGACTGCTCGGTCCCGTGCGGATCCGCTCGGCCCGGCGCGTGGTCTTGCCCTGATGGAACGTGACGAATTACTTTCGGAGTAGGCATGATGGAATCGCAGTTCCCCGCGGGAATCCTTGAAGCCATTGAACGCTGTGGCATCGTGGCGGTTCTTGTCGTCGATGACGCACGGCACGCGGTTCCGCTGGCCCGCGCGTTGCTGGCGGGCGGAGTGGATGTTATGGAACTGACGCTCCGGACCCCCGCGGCAGTGGATGCATTGCGTGCGATTCGCGCGGAAGTACCGGAAATGATCGCCGGCATTGGCACGATCCTGACCCCCGAGCAGGTCGAGGTCGTGGCGGCTGCGGAGGCCCGGTTCGGGGTCGCGCCAGGCACGAACCGGCGCGTCGTCACGGCGGCACAGCGTGTCGGACTCCCGTTCGCGCCGGGGGTGGCCACGCCGTCGGATCTGGAAACGGCGGTCGAACTGGGGTGCCGCGAACTGAAGTTCTTTCCCGCCGAACCAAGTGGCGGCATGAAGTACCTGATCAGCATGAAAGCCCCCTATGCCCACCTGGGCCTGCGCTTCATACCGCTTGGCGGAATCAAGGCGGAAAACCTGGCCGCCTATCTTGGCGATCCCGCCGTGCCCGCCGTGGGCGGCTCGTGGCTGGCAACACGCAAGTTGATTCGGGCCGAAGCCTGGGATGCCATCACACAGACCGCCGCTGAAGCACGTCGTATCGTAGACCAGACACGACCCGATCACGCCGGCGCGTAACGCAGATCCTTCCCAGTTTCGCCGTTTGCCAACTGCTGCTCGCCGGCGCTTGTATGCGTCTTATCAATCGAGAAATACCCTGGGGCGCGCGACAAGAACAAGGGTAGCCGTTCACGGCCTTTGGCCATGAACGGCGGGTTAGAAAACTCATGGGCGGAAATTTGATGATCTTGAGTCAAGTTTTTGGATCGGGTCTGGTCGGTCGCGTTGTAACGAGTTGGGAGTTAGAGACTTAGAATGAGTTCGTGCGCGGCGGGAGCGGCAGCGTGCGAAACAGACGCTCCACGCAGTC
>CAZSOG010000442.1:0-5295 GCA_964607555.1 uncultured Pirellulaceae bacterium
CGCCAAGGTGATCTTGCACATCGCTTCGTGGCACTCAAGGTCACCGCGGATTTCACGGACGAACCGCGTCATCTAGCGCAGCTCCAGCACACGAACATCATCCCGATCTACTCCGTCCATCGACACGGCGCTCTGCAGGCTGTGTGCATGCCGTTTCTTGGCGCCACAACCCTGGCACATTTGACGTGTGCCGTGCGCGGCCAGCCGACGATTCCAGAGACGGGACGTGAACTGGTAAGCACGGTCGCGGCGCACCAAACCTCGACCGTCACGGCATCGCACGCTCGTGCCCACGACCGCTCGCCGATACAACGTGGTGATTCGCGGCATATGGAAAATGACCGGAACGGCGCGGCGGCCACTCTGTTGCACCAACTGAATGAGATGAGCTACTTGGATGCCGTGACGTCGCTGATGGTCCGCGTGGCAGTCGGGCTGGCACACGCCCACAACCATGGCATCGTGCACAGCGACCTGAAACCGGCCAATATCCTGATCAGCGACGACGGGGAACCAATCATTCTGGACTTTCATTTGTCCACGCAGCAATCCGGACCGCAGTCGCCCGTCTCGATGGTCGGCGGGACATTGCCCTATATGGCACCGGAACATATTCAGAAGGTCAAAGCAGGCGGTCTCGCCGATGCACGCAGCGACCTGTTTTCGTTTGGCGTGATGCTGTTTGAGCTGCTCACGGCACGGCATCCCTATCCGCTTCGCGACGGTGATTTTGATGCGATCGCCGGCGCGGCTTGCGAAGACCGCGCTACGGTCCCCTCCGCACGTGCCTGGAACCCCGCAATTTCGCCGGGCCTGAATGATATCGTCGCGAAATGCCTGGAACCGCTGGCCGAAAATCGATACCAATCGGCAATGGCGCTCCATGAAGACTTGCAACGTCATCTGGAACACCGGCCGCTGCGTCACGTGGCCAACCGGTCGATACCGGAACGAATCGGAAAGTGGCTGTGGCGTCATCCCAAGCTCGTTTCCGCGACGACCATCACGGCGGTCGCCGGCGTCCTGATCCTGGCATTAGCCGTCACCTTGTGGTCACGCAATCAGCAAATCGCGAAAACCACCGCGCACCAGGCGCTGCGCGAACTCCAGCAAACCGTCGACCAGGCCCAAGCCGTGCTCAACGTGCCAGGCGGGGATTCCGTCTTCGCGCGGACGGCAATCACGTCGTTGGAACATGATCGAACGCGATTCATCGGTGCCGCTGACGCCGGCCGGCCCGCCCCATCGTGGCAGGGTTATCTCTCCAGCGACGAGTCAATCGCCGCGCGCCGGGCCGAGAGCGAGCTCCTTTATCTACTCGCCGCCGGCACGGCCCAACAAGCCGCGCTGAGCTCCAGTACGCATCGGCCGCCCCTGTACGCGCGGGCGCTGAAAATCAATGCGCAGGCAACGCGACGACTTGGGCCGTCGCCAGCGCCACGGGCGCTGCTGCTGCAACGGGCGAGAATCCTGGATGCCATGGGCAATGTGACTGCCGCGGAGCACGCGGCACGCGAAGCATCCCAGCTCCGACCGCGCGGAGACCGCGACCAGCGCTGGTTGGCCTGCGAACTTGCCCAACAACACCGATTCCAGGAAGCGGCGAACATCTATACCGAGTTGGTGACAACCCACCCCCACGATGCGGCCACATGGCTCAATCTGGGAAACTGCCGCCTCGCCATGGGACAATGGGAAAAAGCCCATGTCTGCTACTCAACCTCGATCGCCCTGCATGGATCACCCTATCTTCTTGCCCTTTTCGGACGTGGGCTCGCCTGCCTTGAACTAGAGCGGTTCGCCGATGCCTTGGCCGACTTTACGCAAGTTCTGCAACTATCGCCCGGGCTCACCGAAGCGCGTGTGAACCGCGCACTCGCGCACCAGGGCCTGCGGGACCCGCAGGCCGCGCTTCACGATCTTGACGTGGCAATACGGGACGGGACGCCACCAACCCGCGTGTTTTTCCTGCGCGCGCGACTCCGTGAGCAACTGGGAGACGCGGCCGGGGCACGCGCCGACCGCGACCGCGGACTCCAGCTGCGGCCGACCGACGAATCAAGCTGGATCGCGCGCGGCGTCCACCGCATTGGAACCGACCCGCTCGGGGCGCTGGCCGACTTCCAGAACGCACTCCAGCTGAATCCGCGTTCGCACGCCGCACTGCAGAATATCGCTCATGTCCTCTCCGAACGGCTCGGCGAAACCGCACAAGCCATCGCCACGCTCGATCGGCTCGCACTTTGGTCCCCCACCGACCCCGACGTTCTGGCCGGCCGCGGGGTTCTGTGGGCCCGGCTGGGGGACCGGACGCGCGCAATCCGCGATGCGGAAGTCGCCGCGCAAAATGCATGCCGGCCCCTCCATCTCTACCAAGCCGCCTGCATCTGGGCGCTCACGTCAAAGAAAACACCGGCCGATGCCGCGCGCGCCATCCAACTGTTGGCAGCCGCGTTGCGACAGAAAGCGACCCTCGTTCGCCTGGTCCCGGTCGATCCCGATTTGGCGCCGCTCAAGGACGTGCCGGCGTTTCAAGCGACTGTCAAGGCCGCCCAGCAACTGTGCCGCGTGATGCCGACGGCAGCAGCAGACCGCTCCACGGACGAACCGATATCGCCGCATTAGTCGTCCCGCCACACGTTGCCGCCAGCTCGTTTTCACCAGCGCGACCGCCCGGCGTGGGAGGGACGATGAGCGGACCCCCAGTCCGTGCCCCCCCCGGGCCGTGATGAAAGACAAATCCGTCAAAAGTTATCACACACGGTTCGGCGGACCATGCGATAAGTCTTTTCCGCCAAAAAAAATGGCGTACTCCCACGCCAAAACCTACTCATCAATATGCCCCCCCGAACGGGAACATGTTCATTGCCGGCCGGGCGTCACACGATCGACACCAGGAGGCCCCTACTCATTTTATCTGGAGAACCACCGATGAAACGCCGACGCCCCAAGAAACTGAATTATACCCGCGGACTTCGCTTTGAATCACTCGAAAACCGCCGCTTGCTGGCTGCCGACTGGGGGCATAACGCCGCATTTCCTGAAGATGTCGACGGCGACTCGATCGTGGCACCGATGGACGCACTGGTTGTCATCAATGCGCTCACCGCGACACGGTCCGGTACGCCCGGTGCTGGCGCGGGCGAAGCCACGCAAACTCCACGCTTCCTGGACGTCAATGATGATGCTCGATTGACACCGTCCGATGCACTGCAAGTCATCAATCTACTGAGCGAGTCACGGTTCGACGCCGGTCGTCAGGCGGACACCGGCGACCACGCGCCGACCGACAACAGCTCGAACGAAAACACGACGGGCTCGGCGGACGATTCCAAAAACGACAACGGCGCGGACCATGGCGATATTTCGTCCGCCGATGACCAACACACGAATGACCCGTCGCAGGACAACACCGAGGATTCCGCCACCGATTCCAAGGGCGACGAGGCCAACGACAAAACCGATATTTCGTCCGCCGATGACCCGCACGCCGGCGCCGATGACCAACACACGAATGACCCGCCGCAGGACAACACCGAGGATTCCACCACCGATTCCAAGGGCGACGAGGCCAACGACAAAACCGATGATTCGTCCGCCAATGAGACGCACGCCGATGGGGGCCATGATGCGGAGTTCCAGGCCAGGCTATCCGGACACGGCCAAGTTGAAGGAAAAGCAAAATATGAATCAAAATCCGAACACGGTAAAGTGGAACGGGAGTTTGGCATCAAACTGAGCCGTGCCGAACCGGGGACAACTTACCATGTTTATGTCGACAGTATCTTCATCGGACAGTTCGTCGCGGACGACTCCGGTCACGGCAAACTCGAACTCGGCCATTCGGACGACGCGGATGGGCAAGGCCTGCCGACCGACTTCCCGGACATCCAAGACGGGAGCAAGATTACGGTCAATGACTCGATTGATGGTGTATTCTCCGCTGACAACGACTGAATAACCTTACTATGGAGCCATAAGTACTGACTCTATATGGTTATATTCCACCTTTTTTTCCTGACAAACCCATATTTTCGCATTTTTCGCTAGCGTATTTGTCGAAACAGTGTTACTTTGTGTTTTCGGCGCACGACTGAAGATCTCATCAGCTCTGTTGGAATCAGGATACTACTGTAATGCGGATTGGATTTCGACGAAAACGGCGGCGCACGGCTACTCGCAAGAATCGGGCGTTACAAGTCGAATCTCTCGAGGCGCGGCTGATGTTGGACGGTGAGGGAATCGCGTGGAATAGCGCACCCGATTTGACACTCAGTTTCGCGCCGGACGGCACCGACGTCGCCGGTGCGTCCAGCGCGTTGTATTCGTTGATGGGTGGGATCGCGGATCGCGTTGTTTGGCAGGACACGATTCTGCGAGCTTTCGACACATGGGGCCGGCACACGGACGCCGGGATCACACCGGTGCAGGACGAGGGTCAGCCGTTTGGGGCACCCGGTCCACGGCAGGGTGACCCCCGTTTTGGTGACGTGCGTGTTGGCGCGGTGCCGCTGGCGGCGGACGTGGTTGCCCTGTCGATACCGAACGACGAGGTGACGTCGGGGACTTGGACGGGCGATATTCTGTTCAATACTAACTCGCCGATTTCGAACGTGGATGAGCTTTTTGCGGTAGCGCTGCATGAGGCCGGCCACGTGTACGGTTTAGGGCACAGCACGGATCCTCTGTCTCCCATGTTTCAGCATGGCATTCAGCCGAACGCCGCGCTGACGGCTCAGGACATCACGCATTTGCAGACGCTCTACGGCACGCCGGCGGGAGGCAGCGGCTCCGAAGATGGGGGAGACGACGGTGAAGGGCACGATAATGGTGCCGACGAGGGTGCCGATGACAATCTTGCGTCGGCCAATAACGTGGTGGTATCGCCGAAGTATCAGAACTCGATTCGTTACGACGCGATTGGGCGTATAGCGACCCCGAACGACGTCGACTATTTCCGTTTGGCGGGAAGCGAGGAGGCGGACGGTCCGGAGGTGCTGACGGTCACGCTGCTTTCGACGGGCCCCGAGTTTTTCATCCCGCAAGCCACGGTGTTTCGAGCCGATGGCGGGCTGGTGGAATCTCGGATTCTGGCCAACGGGAATGGCGAACTCATTCTTCAGATCAAGGGAGCCGATCCTGAAAATGACTACATTGTGCGTGTGGAATCGGCGGCGGGGGCTGGCAGTTTTGCCGTTGGCGACTACACATTGTCTGCAACATACGGGGTGCGCGAGACCGAGTTGACTTTACTGGATCGGGGTCGTCTCGAAGTGGGCCAAAGCACGCATGTCG
>CAZSOG010000443.1:0-5291 GCA_964607555.1 uncultured Pirellulaceae bacterium
CGTGGAAGTCACCGCGGCCCCCGAGGATGTGTGCCAGCGTCTCTCCCTTCACCAGTTTCATCGCCAGGAACGGCTGCCCGTCCGGTGTTGTGCCGACCTCATGCACGGCGGGAATCCCTGGATGAATCAGCTGCCCGGTGATCTTCGCTTCGCGGATAAAACGGCGGCTTGAATTGGAATCCGGAGTCTTCGACCGATTGGCCAGTTTGATCGCGACTTCTCGACCGATTCGTCGATCGCGTGCTCGATAGACAATCCCCATGCCGCCTTTGCCAATCTCGGCCAACAGGTCGTAACCGGCAGCTACGAATGGGGCTCCCGGAAGCGACGTTTCCTGGTCGACGGACAACTCACCGCCAACGTCGGTTTGAGCCTGGATCAGCGCGGCGGCTTCAGCAGCGCCGTGCTGTTGTTTCAGCATGGTTCGGCAGCGCTCGCAATGCGTCACATGATCAAGAACGCTGTTCCACGATTCCTCGTCAAGCATTCCGCAATGAAACACGGCCAGGACCGATGGTTCCGGACAGGCATTGGCGTCCACGGTCGTCCCCCTTTCAGCATACCGGCGATGGCGATCAATCGATCTCGAGTCCGGTCGTGTTTGGCGGTCGCGCCGCAACTTCCGGGCCGGGATGATGCACCGTTTTCGCCTTTTCGAACGTCGATATGTGCGCTGCGGACTTGGCGATCCAGCGAAGATCCATGGCCACGACGGAGTACAATCAGGGTTGCAACGACGAGCGTCGGGCATAGAATAACCAGCAAGCGATTCACACAGCGAAAAGAACGCGGTAACCGTTCACAGACCAGAAGAAAAGAACACTAATCGACGCTAATTCTCGCTCATATCGGAAAACCTCATCTTGAAATGCCTTCGACTTTTCTACGACCTGTCGGATTTATGTTGCGTGTTACAGACTTTCTAGGGCGGTATCATTAGTGTTGATCAGTGAAGATTAGTGTTCCTTGATAGCAGATGTCGTGAACGGCTACAGAACACGAGACGGCAGGCATGCGCGGCGGCATCGGCATCTCCCAAGTTGCCTATTTCATTGACTCGCACGCTGGTACTAGTTTACTGAAACGGACAGAGGAAAACGACCACGAATGACACGAATCAACACGAATTGGCGAGAATACGGGGCAACACCGCCTCGTTCCCATGGTGACTGTTTCGAACACGAGCGAATCGACCGGTGGAATGCTTTTGGCCTTCTCATTCGTGACATTCGTGTGCTTCGTGGTTTCCGTCCGACCGACTTTGCACTTTGAGTAATCTGGCAATCCGCGGACGCCGTGGACAGATCGCGTGGCGTGAGCTGTTAGTGTTTCAATTGTGAGGGGGATCACCATGTCGGCCGTCGTACAGATTCGTCTCCCGATCTCCAATGCGTTCTTGATCCGTGGAGACCGTCCGATTCTGGTGGACTCGGGCACAACGAAGGACGGTACCCGGATTCTGGCTGCGCTCGAAAAGGCCGACGTGAAAGGTCATGACCTGGCGTTGATCCTCCACACGCACGGGCACTCGGATCACTGTGGAGGCACTCGGCAGCTCAAGACCGCCACGTCGGCTCCGACCGCGATCCACTCGGCGGATGCGGCCGCGATGGACAACGGTCACAACCCGATGACGAATCCAACGTGCCTGACCGCGCGACTCGTGCATGCGCTGATTGACGGCAGATTTCCTTCCGTCCGGCCGGATATTCTGCTCCCGGATCAGATGGATTTGCAGGCGTTTGGCGTTCGCGGAATGGTGATCGCGACACCGGGCCACACGGCGGGTTCGGTTTCCGTGCTCTTGCGCGATGGCGCAGCCATTGTCGGGGACATGTTGATGGGTGGATGGCTCGGTGGCCTGCTTCGATCCGGCCACCCCGGTTACCCGTATTTCGCCGACGACCTTGGACAGATACGCGCCGGCGTCGCCAAAATGCTGGACCTTGGCGCGACCAGGTTTTTCGTGGGCCATGGCGGCCCAATCGAGTCCCAGCGAGTCAAGACATGGCTTGCACGCGCATCGAGTCGGAGCGCCGGTTGAACAGTGGTCGGGAGATTCGCGCCACGCGGCCACGACATGGGCAAGAGACGGGCGACTCGCGAGTTCACTCGGCATGGCGATTGGCGGAATGTGTTCATTTCTCGATTTTCATGGATTGGACGGAACAAACATGAGCGAATACCAATTCATCGACTTCGTCGCCATTGACAGCCCGGTCAGCGACCGGGATCTGGAGTACATGACACGGCAGTCGACGCGTGCCGACATCACCAAGTGGCGGTTTACAAACGAATATCACTTTGGGGATTTTCACGGAAACGTCACGGAGATGCTGCGGCGTGGATACGACATGCACTTGCACTTCGCGAACTTTGGGATCCGCAAGATCATGATACGCCTGCCGCTCGGGTTGCCATGCGGCAAGTCAATGTTCGCGCGGTACGCAGTACTGGATCTCTTGACATGGGAGAAGGATAAACGCGGGAAAGGGGGCGTGCTGACCATCGAACCCGAGGCCGACGCGGGTACTTATGACTATCTCAAAGATGTGGAATCGTACCTGGACCGGTTGGTGCCATTGCGTGAGATGCTGATCCGTGGTGACCTGCGGCCGCTGTTCCTGGGCTGGCTGGTGTGCTCTTACGACGAGGACGCCATCGTCCCGCCCATTCCCGCCGGCCTCGACCAGCTGACCGATCCATTGGAGGCACTCGCCGAGTTCCATGAGATTCCATATAAGCTGATCCAAGTGGCCGCCGCGGATGGTCTTCCCGCCCCGTCGCTCATCGATACACAGAAGCTCGTGACGCAGTGGATCGCGAAGCAGAAGAAGACGGACCTGAAAAACATCGTCACGGAGTTCATGTCGGACGATCCCGGCGGTGTGCGGTCGCGAATCATCGCCGGAATCACGCACGCACAAGACGTTCCGCCGTGGCCAACCGTCGATAAAAGTCTCACCTTGGGCGAACTGCGTGAACGTGCCGGACTGTAATAACAGACTGATTCAAGACACTCTGGTTCTTCGAGGTAGCTGTTCCGCTCCGATGGCCGCGTCGTGCTCGCCGTGTGTCGCGGCTGTTCAAGCGTAACCCAACTCCAAAACCCTGCACGACTGCTAAGAGAGACAGTTTGTCGGCTGGGTCATTCCTACTGCAGTGAAACAACGGCCACCGAATAGATTTTTACTTGCGGGACGACAAATGTCACGAAACGGCCTTCCTGGACGTGCGCGATATGCAGATCTTGTCCGCGCTCTGGACCTGCCAGAACGACCTTCCGCACGCGGCGCCCATCGGGCACGCGCAGCCGGACCGTAATGTGGCGTACGGGATCGGCTTCACGATAGTTGACCAGATGCACGAAACGCTGGTCGCCCCGCTCGGTCAGTTCCACGCAGAGGCCCAGCACCGGGTCCTTGCCGGGTCCGCTTTCTGGCGGATGTTTCTCGATCGAAATCCTTAGCGACGGCTCATGGTCGAGTGCGCGATCGACCGCCTCGACGATACCCTGGCTCGACTTGACATGCATCGCACGCGCGCTGGGCAGGTCGTCCAGCAGCGGTTTCTCACGCGGGAACATCCACTGGTCGTGTGTCGCCAGCGGGCCGACGACGCACAGCCGGCCCCCTGCTTGCACGAACCGGCGCGCGCGCGCCGCCTGTTCTTCCGACATGGCCTCACATCCGGCCAGAACAAGCACTCGATAGCGATCCAGTTCCGCCAGATGCTGGTCACAAATAATCTGGAAGCAGGCCCGGTTCGCAATCAGCTTGTCCACCGCGCGGGCCGTCATCCGAGCCAGCTCTGGCGGACCAAACACGTGCGACGGGAAGCTCCGCAACACGGCCACGTCCGCCACGACATCGGTGTCGCGGAACAACGCGCGGCGCGTTCGATAAAACCGGACGAAAGGCGCCGTGTCCGGCTGGAGCGGTTTGCCGTGCGCGCCCGGATAGTTCGAAATCTTGCCGTATTCGAACCAGCAAAGGCAGCCAAGGCAATCGAGATTGAACGCCATCGATTCGGCCATTTCGATCGGGCTGCGAACGTAGCGGAAGACCATATTATTCATCCGCCGCGCCAGCTTGTACGTCGGGATGCCCGTTTGCAGCTTCCCGTCGTGCAACCCACCGATGAACCCCTCGTTCCAAATCGCCTCGCCACCTTCCAGAAGTCGGCCATGATCGACCGGTGGCCGGAGACGCGCCGGCACGCCACCCGGATTACATTCCATGAGCACATCTTTTCGGAGGCTGCGCGCGTAGCGACTCATCTCAATATACGAGTCGGCCAGTGAACGGCAACAAAAATCCTGCCACGCGCGCTGCAGAAAGGCGTTCGGAGGGTCCTTTCCTGGCGGCGTCGCCTGCTCCACGTTCGCAAGACCCATCTGGTGCCGTTGTGCCGGCGTGAATGTGCGTGCCAGGTAGTCACGAAACCGTTCCATCGAACAGGTATCATAACCGGGCCCGCGGTTGTAGTTGTCCAGATGGACCAGATCAACATGGATATCGTTGACCGCGAACCGCACGATCTTCTTGTAGAACTCGACGGCGCCGGGATGATTGCGGTTCCAAAAATAGCGGTACTTCGCGGCGCCGTAGGTTAGCGGCTTGTTGGCTTCATCGAGCAACACCCAGTTCTCGGCGGCCGGAACCTCCTTGAAAAGCGGCTCCCACAAGAAAGCACCACTATACGCATAGACCCCGACGTGGAGGCCGGCGGCGTGACAGCGCTTCGTGAAATCGACGGCATCTTCCATGCCGGGCCGTTCCAACTCGAGTCCACCACCCTTGTAGCAGTGCGTCATCACGAAGTTGACACCCAGGGCCTTGAGACGCTGGATCATCTTCGGACTGTGTTCTTGCCGGTAGGCAGCGAGCTGCTCATCCGTCGGCGTGTAGCCGGGGCTCCCATCACGCCGAACGCGGAACGCCAGCGGCTCCCAGCTGCCGGCCATGACCAGGCCTTCCTTCGCCATCCAGCCCGGCCGCTCGCCGCGTGGCAACGTAAGCGTTTCAGCTTGAATCGCGCCGGCGCAAACCAATACCAGCACCGTGACCAACTGGCATGAATGTCGCATGATTGGGGCTCCCGTTGTGTTTGCAGTTCGCCGCGTACTAACCGTTCACCGAATTGTGGACTGCCATTGAGTTTGCCCCGTGTCCTTCCGTATCCTGCTGTTAATCTTAATCTTAATCTTAATCTTAATCTTAATCCTCTTCCGGCCGGCTTCGATCGTTGACTGGTCCACTCACCCTCCTGGAGAGTAATGTACACCGTAA
>CAZSOG010000444.1:0-5289 GCA_964607555.1 uncultured Pirellulaceae bacterium
TCCTCTCTGCGTTCTCTGCGTCTTCTCTCCGCGACCTCTGCGTTTTTCCTTCGTTCCGTGCTGGCTCTACTATCCATTATCCAAAGCGCGAACATGATTCGAGCTTTCGCATCAACAGCGGACTCAGGCCCGAGAAAACGCTGTACACTACTCTCTAGGAGGGCAGGTGGACCGACTAACGATCAAGGCCCAGGCGTCCACGTTTGCACGTCCCAAGCTGCTTGACGCAACTGAACTTGCCTTGAGAGGCCGGAATTCCGTACACTCCGCGCACCGGTGGGGCATGGGGATCCGCGCTGGTGGCGTGGATACTGTGCGCCGGCCGATGGCAGCGCAACCATAATCGAGGAATCAACATGGCTCATTCCGCCCGCCACACTGTATGGATACTGATTGTTGGCGGGCTCGTGCTGTTCGCCAATCTGGGCGGGCCGCGTCTTTGGGACCGCGACGAGCCGCGCAACGCGGGCTGTGCCGTGGAGATGCTCCAGCGTGGCGACTGGATCACGCCCGTATTCAATGGCGAGTTACGGACGCACAAGCCAATCTTGCTGTACTGGTTCATGATGGTGGCGTATGCCGCGTTCGGCGTCAGCGAGTTCGCGGCGCGATTCTGGTCGGCCGCGTTGGGGCTTGGCACGGCCTTGTTGACGTATGGCATTGGGCGTCGAATGTTTTCATCCGCCACCGGCTTGTGGGCTGCGGTGATCTTATTGACGACATTGATGTTCGATGTCGCATCCCGTGCGGCCACGCCCGACGCGTTTCTGATCTTCTGGTCGACGGCCGCCCTCTACGTCTATGTGTGGGGGACGTTTTCCGGCAATTCCAGTGACGGCCGTGAGCTGCCGGTTGACGGCAAGCTGGCGGGCCATAAACCAGTTCGCCTATTTCCCACTTGGCCGGTCGCCGTGCTGATGTATGCGTGCATGGGTATGGCCACACTGGCCAAGGGCCCGGTTGGTTTCGTGTTGCCGACCGCGGTCATTGGCATGTACTTGCTCGTGGTGCGGGAGGCCCGGCGTGCCCCAACCAGGGTGAAGACCGGTTGGGGACACGCAATCGGACACTGGTTCCTGGGCGTGCTTCGGCCATTTTCGCCACGGCACTTTCTTGCGACATGCTGGATGATGCGCCCCCTCACGGCCATGTTCGTGATTCTGGTTGTGGCGTTGCCGTGGTACGCAGCGGTCGGATTCCGTACCGACGGGGCGTGGCTTCGAGGTTTCTTTCTCGAACATAATCTGGGACGTGCGGTGCACTCGTTGGAAGGCCATCGCGGTCCGTTGGTCTATTATCCCATGGCTTTGCTTGTTGGGTTCTTTCCGTGGTCCGTGTTCGCGGTCCCGGCAGCACTCGATACGGTACGTGGCTTGCGCCACCGCGGCCCGGATCACGCCGGTCGCCTGCTCGCGTTATCGTGGGTTGGCGTCTATCTGATTCTGTTTTCGATCGCCAGCACGAAATTGCCGAGCTACATCACACCTTGTTATCCGGCGGTCGCTTTGTTGGTCGGATGTTTCGTACAGCGTTGGATCATGAAGCAGTCGGCCGTGGCATCCTGGTGGAACCGTTGGGCCTTCGCGACTCTGGCGCTCATTGGCGGCATCGCGCTGATCGGCATCCCGGTTGTCACGACGAGCCTGATGCCGGGTGACCAGTGGCTGGCGGTGCTTGGCTTGATTCCAATCGGCACGGCGCTCGGTGCGTGGCTTCTCCTGCGGAAGCAACACCGCCGTGAGGCCGCGGTCACGTTCGCCGTCGGTGCGGTGTTGCTGATGGCAACGGTCTTTGGTGTTGCCGCGCCGCAAGTGGATCGCCATCGGACGTTTGATCGATTGCTGACGCGGATCGATCAGCTGAGTGCACGGCCGTGTATTGGAACGTTAGGGACACTCGAGCCGAGTTGGGTTTTTTATGCCGGCCGACCATTGGACTTGCTGATGCCGGCCGACGTCGCAACGACCGATCCTAGAGCACGCGTGTTGGCTGCGCGCGGTTCGGTCAGTGTGCCGATTCGAAAAACGGCGATTCCGGTACGTGCCTATTTGCGGCAGGGTCCCGACCACTTCGTGATCACGACGCGGCGCGATGTCGCGCGGCTTGGGCCACTGCCCCGGAACATCAAGGTCCTGGCCGAGACCCACGCGTTTCTCAAGAAACAACAGCTGGTCCTGTTGGGTTGGGATTCCGAGTCGTCCGAGACAATTGCCTGGAAGCAGGCCGCGACGCGGCGCTGAATCTGCGTACTCGCATTGGTAACGGTTCACGACCCGGGAGCTTGAAAACCGCGGATGAACGCAGAAAAAACGCAGATGATGCAACCAAGAGTGCTGCTCGCGAATCGAAAAGCGATCATTGCCACGTCCGACAAGAAGCCAGAAAATGATGCATTTCCGTGAGTATCCGCGTAAATCCGCGGTTAACCTTCTACGAACCGTAAACGGGTACGCGAATTGTAAACTCGGTCAGACGGAAACCACGCACCACACGGATCGGGGGAACAACCCTTATGGACCCGCGACTTCGCGACTATTTTGACGAACAGCTGGACCAGGTTCTGGCGGCGCTGCCGGAGCAGGTGCATCGACTGCTGGACGAGATCCCGTTGTATGTCGAGGATCATCCTTCACGCCAGATCATGGCGAAGACGGGCGTTTACGATCGGCGCCAGTTGTGCGGCCTCTATACGGGAGTGCCGCTCGGGCAGCGCAGCGTGGAGCTTTCGGGTATTCTCTCGGATGTCGTGCACATCTACCGCGAAGGGATCCTCGAGATGGCCCATGATCCCCATGGCCAGATCGACCAGGATGAGTTGCGCCGGCAGATTCGCATTACGGTGCTTCATGAGCTGGGTCATCATCACGGGTTGACGGAATCGCAACTGCGCGAACTCGGTTACTGACTCACCCGAGCCATATCGATGTAGCGGTAACTACCGCCGTTTTGTTTGGCCAGTTGGTGCATGAAGGAATGGTCCTCTTTCGCCGGCCCATAGCCGAACTGGATGGCGTGGATCGAGGTATGGCCGGCCGCGCGCTGGTGGATTTGCGCTAACTGGGACGGGGTCAAGGGCGGGTCGGCGCCATCGGTCAGAAAGAAGATCACATCCGGTTTCATATAGAGCGCGGTCATGAGGCCCAATTCGTGGTCGGTGCCACCAAACGCCGCCAATCCCTGCATGAACTGCGCGACTTTCCGTTTATTCTCATCGGTGGCGGGCAGCATCTTCCGGCTGTCGCCAAAGAGGACTCGGCGATGGTGATAGGCAACGATGTGGAAGCGGTGGCACGGCTTCAAGGCGGCCAGCGCGTGTTGGAATTCAGCGGTTGCCACGCGTAGCGCGCCGAGCCCGCCGCTGCCCATGCTCTGGGAACGGTCAATGACGAAGACGAAACTACGTCCTTCGGCGGCGCTGCCAAACAGGGAAGTGCGGGTTGTGGGGGCGAGTGCCTTCCGGTTCTTTTTTCGAGCGGCTTCTTCGGCGAGAATCGCCGCCTTGCCCTGGTTCGGCAACAACCGTACCCTGCCACCATGCGCCAGCTCCCAGCGTGCCGGGAGCAGGCCGCCGCTGGCGACCGGCACGGCGACGGTCGCGGGCAGACTCACGCCGGCGGTGGATGGCGATTGGGTCGGGTTGGGAAGTGCCGACTGGACGGCTGAATTGGCTGGCTCGGTCGTGGTGGTATCCTGATCAGCCCGCGTGCCCTCCTGGCGGAAGTACTCGGCCTGCTCGTCCCGGTCGACACGTGTCAAAACGATGCCAACGTCCCGATCGGGATCGGGCAAGCCGGATGGCACGGGGCCGTGCAGGAAGAGTGCCAGCAATAAGAGGACCAGCAAATGGATGAGGACCGATATCAACCACGATGGAACGGCGCCGAAATGTGGCGGCGTGGCGAAATCACTGGTATTCTCAATCATCGGAAAACGTCTCACCTAACGCGGGTTACGCCCGCAACCCAAGTAGGTCCGGCTCGCCGAGCCGGACCTGGAAACACAGTATCATCGGGCGCCGAGTCCCACCGGCAGGTGGGACCTACTAACATGCGCGCACGGCGCGCAGAAGTTGCAACTTAAGAATCTAGCGAGGCTTCGCCTCCCACCAACTGACGGATCCCCTTGGCCGAGACGGCTCGGAGAGCCGCTCTACGTGTAGCGCCCAAAAAAACGCTTTGCAGCGCCGCCCAATATCCAGGTGGGCGGCATAGGTAGGTCTGTTCTCCGAACGGACCGCGCACAACCCGAATCGCATGCCCCGCTTGCACTTCCCGCATGCCCCATGCGTAATTCGCCCCAAAAACTTGACTCAAATGCACCAAGTTTTGCCCCATAAGGTCGCTAACGAAGTTTCACCTCCAACCAACTGTGCATGGCCCGACTTCCGTGCCACCCCGCCACCGCCGGGTTTATCCCGGCGGAGCGATGATTCTGCACTACGTCGGCGACACCACCAGAAACTTCCCGTCACCGCCGGGTTTATCCCGTGGAACGGTGATTCTGCACTACACGCGTCCCTCGCCCGACATCAACTACCGTGGCAAGGGCTGAACGTCGTCCCAAAAACTTGACTCAAGATCAACGGATTCCGACCCCTCAGGTCTCTGATCCTCTTCCGGTCCTGCCGCATGGTCCACTATGGTCATATTAACCGAAGTGTCTCCATGGAACAGCCATCGGAGGTTAGCGCAGGATGAAATCAAGCCGGTGGGCGGCGTTTCCACACCCCCAGATCTGGAACATACGATTATGACGGATCGGGAAGGCCAACCAGCGCCACGATTGACCGCGCATCCCGCGTTGCAGGCGGAAGCTGCGTTATTGGCAGTGTGCGACGTCCGGCGGCAGCGCCGTTCCGGGCCCGGCGGCCAGCATCGGAACAAGGTGGAGTCGGGCGTCGTCCTCGTGCACCGGCCGACCGGAGTCCGCGCCGAGGCAACGGAGCGGCGCAGCCAGCATGAGAACAAGCGCGTGGCGATCGCGCGTTTGCGTGTTAACCTGGCGTTGCACGTGCGTGGGGCGCGCGGCGCCCCGTTTGTGGTGTCCGCGCGGTGGCATGGCAGGACTCGTTCGGGCCAGATCCATGTGCGTCCGCGCCACGACGATTTTCCGGGCCTGTTGGCCGAGGCCCTGGATGCGATCGACCGCGTGGATTACGATGTGCCCAAGGCTGCGGAACTGCTTGGTGTGACCAGTTCCCAATTGGTCCGTTTTCTGAAACTCGACCCGCGCGCGCTTGAACTGGTGAACGAGCAACGCCGGCAGCGCGACAAGCATCCGTTGCGTTGA
>CAZSOG010000445.1:0-5278 GCA_964607555.1 uncultured Pirellulaceae bacterium
CCAACCGCCGTCCGGATCGACGGCCAGATCGATCGTGTAGGTTTGCGTAACCGGCCGACACCAACCTTCGTCGTCGTTGCACGCAAAATACCGGACCGTCAGTTGGATCGGCTGGGTCGCTTCCTTGCCCTCGATATCCAGCAGAAATTCACGTGGATCGATGTCGGCAGGCTCCTTGACCTTCGGCCCATCACCACTTGTCGGTGTGATCGCGACACCGCGCGGTGGCGTCAGTTCAAAGTGAACGGGCGCGGCCAGGTTGTTCCAATGCACACGGTAAATGGGGTCCATGTGAAAGCCGATATAGAGTTTTCCCTTCCCCGTCTTGAGATAACCTTCGTCCACTTCAGCGCGGAGCTTCGCGTAATACGGCGTCTTGGACTCGCGCGGGTGGATGATCAACGGTTTGGTCGGCCCGGGCACCTTCAGACGCGGCACGACCCCTCGCGCCGCGACTTTCGGTGGCGGAACGATGTTCAAATGGAGTGCCGAAACGGGCGTCGGCGGGTCCACCGCGCCCACCAGGCTCGCCAAGTCCTTGCGCAACTGGTCGGGATCGCTCCAGAGCCGGCGCACCACGATCTTGCCCTCGGGGTCCACCACGAATTCCGAATTCGGTGCGTTACCTAGAGCATGTTTCAGGTCATTGGACATCGTATCGCAGAGCCACGTGAACTTCGATCCCAAACGCCGCTCGGCTTCTTTGACCTGCATGAGTCGTTCGGCAAGCGTGAACGGTGTCACGTAGCCGTTCGTCTCGGGATGTGCCAGTGCCTTGTAGACATAGAAAAACTCAACGCCCTTCGGGGCATAATCATGGCAGACGGTCTCCAAACTGGGGACCTTTCGCAAGAACGGCGGTCACGTCAAGCAACCGGAAACAATCACCGTATAGTGGCCCTTGACCTGTCGCAGCTTGAACTCCTTACCATCGGCATCATACACCGTGACGTCCGGCAGAAGGTCACCGATCTTCGGCCCTTTTCCGCTGAACTCGTTGGCCAGACGCTTGCCGGCACTGGTGACGCGCTGCCCGCTCGCGGCGCGCTTGGCCCCTTGCCCGTCACGATTTACCGGTTGTGCCGCTGCAACCGTTACACTTAACAGAACCACCAGTATCGGCCCGCAAATCGTTCGCAACATGCTGTCCTCGTTTCTTTCTTCGCACACAAATTCTCAGTTCGTTTCTCGTTCGCATTCCGTACCATAGGCTCCCGAACTCCGAACCGCACGAGAAAGCGCCCATGGTATGGCGTCCCGTGAATTAAACCGAGCTCGCGGCCCGAAGTTTCGGCCGCAAATTTGACCGTTGGTTATGTGAACTTCGGTCTTGTACACACGGTTGCCCGAAGCGGCGGCCATGAGCTCAGATCCTAGTCGCCGCGGCGAAACGGCTTACCGCCCGTTTGGCCACCAAGCCCGCTGTCCCAAGCCCCGGTGGCATGATGGTACGATGGACGTCCACGTCCGTCGTGGAACCGAAAAGGCACCCCAACGCGGCCGCTTCGCGACCGTCTCTTACCATCTGATCCTGGCAACCTACCCGAAGATTACGCCAGCGTGCCGCTTTGCCGCCGCAGCACACCACGCCATTCGAGGGGGATTGAGTCGCATTCCTTCACGGCCCGGGCCATCCGAGCAACCTATATTTGAGCACAAGTGATTCCCGCGGACCAGAGCGTGCTGCTGGCGCGTTGGAATCGGGTGCTTATTTCAGCAGAACAAAAGGGACGCTTCTGATGGGTAATTTGTATCGCCTTCGCGAGGAACTCTTGCGTGACCACAAGATCACCGACGACGAGGTTGCCGTCATCCGTGAGTATATCGAGCAGGACGGAAAGCTGGACATGGACGACATCCGTTTCCTGGTGGATTTGCTCGCCGACGCCCGCGAAGTTTCGGCCGGTTTTGACGACCTCTTCTTTCCGGCATTGAAAGAGGTCATTCTGCGCGATGGAATGATCGGCTACGATGAGAATTACTATCTGCTCAAGATGCTCTACGGCGACGGCGTTGTGCGTGACTGCGAACGCGAGTTCTTGCTGGAGCTACGGCACGAAGCCACGCATGTGTCACCTGAATTCGAGTCAATGTGTCAACAGGCGCTGACCGTGGTCGACCGCGGCTGGAGCGTCGAATAGACCCACGACAGATATCACGACCTGCCATGTTTGACACATTCAGCCAAACCCGGCATCGCCAGCGCATGCGTTGGCGCTCGGGTGGCTATGCCAGTGTTGAAGCTGGAACCAACTTGACGTGATGCCACGGAACACTCGCCAAAGGCGAGTGCCACCCGAGTACGGTCACCCAGGTTCGTTCGTGTCATTTCTGGTCAGTCGGAGCATGACACTAGATTGTCGCATCTGAAAGGCGTTCCGGATAGGCTTGTCAACCGGCGGCGCGCTTCGCTGGGAGGGTGGCCCCCACGGGCGTCGCGACGTCCGGCGACCGGCGTTGGACACGGGCCACGGCAACAAGCGTTTCAAAGTGGCCCTCCTGCAGAACCTCGTCGCACTGATTGTAGAGTCGCCGGCACCACGTAATGTGCCCCGACCGACGACCCTTCAGTGACTTCTCGATCACTTCGTTTTCAACATGCACGGTATCGCCGACGTAAATCGGCCGGAGGAATTCCCATTTCGCGATTCGCAAGAACGCGATCGTCCGGACCGTCGGGCTGTGACTGCCCAGGCCCGCCACCCAGGATAAGCCCAGCAGGCCGTGCGCGATCGGTTTGCCGAACGGCGTACTCCGCGCATACTCGTGATCCACGTGCAACGGGTCGTAGTCGCCCGTCATGCCCGCGAAGTTGACGACATCAGCTTCCGTTACCGTGCGTCCGAGACTCTTCCAGCTGTCGCCAACGTTCAGATCTTCAAAATGCAAAGGTTGACTCATTGCTTGATCCATCCGCATTCGACTCATCCCGAAAACCCAACTCGACTCGCTATCTATCAACGTTACCGAAAACCGCGTGGTAAGTCCAATGATGTTTTTGGGTAATCGCGCCCCGTTTTGATCGGACCGTATTAAGTTGGCGCGATTAGGAAAGATGCGAGGCACTGTCACGGATCACTTCGTAAAACAAGACGGCGGCAGTCACCGAAACATTCAGGCTGTCCACCACGCCACGCATTGGAATAGTAACCGCCTGGACGCCCGGGCCGCGCCAGACGGGCGTGAGCCCAAATGCCTCGCTGCCGACAACGACGGCGCACGGTCTCTGGTACCTGACCCGATCATACCGCATCGCGCCGTCCACTCGAGTCGCATAGATGGCGGCATGGTGCGATTCCAGCCAGGCACGCACATCGCGCGCCGAAGACTCGGCGACCGGAACGTGGAAGATCGCCCCCAAGCTGGCGCGTATCGCGTTCGGATTGAACAGGTCCGTACCGGCATCCGCCAACACGACCGCGCTGATGCCGGCGGCGTCGGCCGAACGAAGAATCGCGCCGATATTGCCTGGTTTTTCAACATTCTCGAGCACCGCGATAACACTCTGGTGATCGATGGCCAGACGGTCCAATGACGTCGCCGGCCGATGCGCCACGAGGACAAATCCGTCTGCGCGGTCGCCAAACGCCAGTTGCCGAAAGACACTCGTCGAGACGTAGGTTGGCGCGACGCCCGCTTGCTGACAGCGCGCGACAATGGCATGGGCGACATCCCCGTTCGCCGAATCACGCTGGACGAATAGCTCGCTCGGTTCGACGTTGCCAAGCAGCGCGCGGTGAATCTCACCCGTTCCGTCGACGATGATCCGCCCCTGCTGCCGGCGTCCCTTGCGGCGACGCAACTGGAGCGCCTTTTTGACACGCGGGTTGTGCACGCTGGTAATCAATGTCATGAAGCCGCGCCAACAACTTAAAAACAACTAGAAAAATCCCGATGCCCTGTACCGTTCCCCGCCACGGTCCACAGCAAGACTCGGTATCCTCCCTGGGCGGCAGAAAAGGTCGACAAGAGTGTCGGTGCTTTGGTTCCAAAATTGAAAACAACACGAAAGAAAAACAAATCGTAGCCGTTCACGACATCTGCTGCCAAGGAACACTAATCTTCACTGATCAGCACTAATGATACCGCCCTGAAAAGTCTGCAACACTCAACATGAATCCGGCAGGTCGTGGAAAAGTCGAAGGCATTTTAAGATGAGGTATTCCAATATTAGTGCGGATTAGCGTCAATTCGTGTTCTTTTTCTTCTGGTCCGTGAACCGTTACAACAAATCAGAATGCCTGAGATTTGAAACGCTCGTGGCGAGAACACCTCTGCTGGCAAGACGACATTCTGTTCTGGGCCGCAGCGAGTTACGGAGTGACCGCAACGCCAATTCTTCTTTTTTCTGCTTCGTGGTTGATTTCCGTATCTGCCTCGGGCAGACCGCCATCCATGCGCAACAAATGCTCAACAACTCAGTAGCTCCGCCTTGGGTGACTGCTGGCTCGTCGAGGATTTGTTGCGCTCCACCGCATGAAGGTATACGGAAATCCGCTGCGGATTGGAAGAGGATTAGAGACTTTATGGACCGCAATCTGATGATCTTGACTCAAGTTCTTGCATCGAGGTTCAGCCGTCACGGGAGTTGATGTCGGGTGAGCGACGGAGGTAGTGCAGAATCACCGTTCCACCGGGATAAACCTGGCGGTGACGGGAACGTGAGTGAGTCGAGGCCGGAGTAGTGCAGAATCAGCGCTCCGCCGGGATAAACCCGGCGGTGGCGGGATGGGACAAAACGTAGCGCTGTGCGCGGGACGCGTACCGAGTCGCAATCCGGCGGACACGCATCGCCCCAGCGGTCTCACGAACTTCTGGATCCGCCGCGGCTCAACCGTTACCAACGCGCAACAAACCCGCCACAACCCAGTACCTCCGACTTGCCCGTTTTCCGAGGCTTTATGCACCCTTCTTGGGTTGCGGGCGAAGCCCGCGTTATGCTACTAGTGGTCTGTCAACATTGATTTTGCTAGTTGGCGAATTACCGACTCGATGGAAACGACACGGCACAAATGAAACGACGGATTACTAAACTCTACATTGACGCACCAGTAGACCACCGCGCGCCAACACCACGCATCGGCCCAGATGCCCCCGCGTTTACGCGGCGGAAGCGTCACCTTCAACCTAAGACCGCTCGATGGAAACGACACGGCACAAATGAAACAATGGATTAGTAAACTCTACATTGACAGGCTACTATGCCCCTGCTGAACTTGGTGGTAACTTACAAACCGGGGGCGGCGGGGACAACGAACCAAAGGGCATGATAGGGCCA
>CAZSOG010000446.1:0-5267 GCA_964607555.1 uncultured Pirellulaceae bacterium
GGTGGAAAACCGTTTAGACGCGGAAGGAATCCCTCACGCGTCCCTCTCACACGCCACCGAGCTTGTCTCGGTGGAAAACCGTTTAGACGCGGAAGGAATCCCTCACGCGTCCCTTTCACACGCGGCAACCGAGCTGTTCCAATTGTTTTTGCACACGCGGGTCGGTCAGCAGTTCGCGCAGCGCGCGGATGGCCGGGTTATTGGACCGGTCGCGGGGCGCGACGAAGTCGTAGTGTTCTTCGGTCAGTGGCAGAAAGCCCAAGTCGGCTTGGGTCGCGACGTGCTGCACCGCGACCCCCCAGTCGGCGCGCGCCTGGGCGACGGCCGCCGCGACGGCGTTGTGACTGCGCGGCTGCACGGCGTGACCGGGCGGCCGCGCGCCATCGAGTAACCGGTCGATCAGCAGCCTGGTGCCGCTGCCCTGGTTGCGATTGACCATCATGCACGTTGCATCCTCTTTAGCGGCCTGCACGGCCTGGGCGGCAGTTTTGCCCGCAAAACGCTCGTCGTGTTTTCGATACACAATGCCCTGCATGCGTCGGTAGCCGGTTATCAGCGTCAGATCCTTGGTTACGAACGGGCCGTTGTACGTGCCGGTTTTGGGATCGAGCAGGTGGATCCCCGCCAGATCACACTGGCCACGACGCACCGCCTCCAGGCCGGCGGTCGAGCCGACGGCGAGAAACTTCGTGTGGAAACCGTGTTGCTGGAGCAACCCGAGCAAATAATCGAGCCCGACGCAATGGCTGCCAATCACCACCAGATCGGCGATCGGCACATTGGGGGCCAACAGGTGAACGTCAACGGCCTGCCCCGAATCGATCATCTCATCGTGCCGTGGAATGGTCACGAATCCGTCCGCGCGACTGAATGTCGTCACAGATCCGGAGCCTTTCCCCATGGGGAAAGCCCAGAGCGAACCGTCGCGTCGCGCACCGGCACGCGTGGTTACGAGCCCCACCAGGTAGAACTCGGTCCGCCCGATCTGCGATCGAACGGGCACGGCCATGCGGGCCGTCACATGCGCGGCCGACTCTTGTTGGCCGGCACCTGCCAGGCGGCGGATCACCGGTGCGATGAACTCGTGGAACGTGAAAATCGCGGAGGTTGGAAACCCGGGCAGCACGGCGACCGGTTTGCCATGGTGGGACGCCAGGCAGACGGGCTTTCCGGGTTTCAGGGCAACGCCATGCGCAACGATCCCGGGACGCGTCAGTTCGTCCACGACCCGGTACGAGACGTCGCCCGCTCCCTTGCTGGTCCCTCCCGACAGTAAGACAATGTCACACTCGTGCAGTGCTGCCGCCAACGCCGCGCGCAGCGGGTCAGGATCATCGCTCACGATGCCGCGGATGTCGGGGACGCCACCCAGTTCGTGCACGGCATCGGCGAGGATGCGCGCGTTCGAATCGAAAACCTGTCCCGGCCGAATATTCGTGTCGGGCGACACGATCTCATCGCCGGTTGAAATGATGCCGACACGCGGCCGTTTGAACACCGGCACTCGTGACGCGCCGATCGCCGCCAGCACGCCCGTTTCGCGACTGGTCAGCCGCTCGCTTCGCCACAGCACGGTTTCGCCACGTGCGATATCGGTGCCGGCGAACGTGATGCCGAACCCCGGGTTGACACTGCGCCGCACCTGCACGGCGGCACCGTCGTCGTCCGTGTCCTCGATCATGACGACGGCATCTGCTCCGCGCGGGACCACCGCGCCGGTCGCGATGCCGATCGCCTGGCCGGCGGTCAGGGCCCGCGTCGGGAGTTCGCCCGTCCGAATCGTGGCGCCTGCCATCCGCAAACAGTGCGGCCGTTCCTCCGTCGCACCGTAGGTATCCGCCGCCTGGACCGCATAACCATCGTAGTTTGAGCGGTCGAATGAAGGCACGTCGTGACACGACACGACGTCACTCGCAAGCACGCGCCCCAATGCTTCATCCAGATCCACCTGTTCCGCGCCGAGCGGTTCGAGACGCAGCGCGGCGGTGAACCGGCGTTCGGCTTCATCACGATCAACCACGTTCAGAAACTGCTCTTGTTTTGCCATGACCTTACTTCGTCTGAACGACGCTCTCCTCACAGATCGTACAGATAGACATCAACGCCGGCGCCTTCGGCGTAACCTTCGCTGTTCTCGGGGATCACGACGAAACCATCGGCTCGCGTCGTGGAGCTCAGCAACGCCGCGCCACTGATCGCGATCGGTTCAACTCGATCCTCGTCGGTAATGCGCACGCGTGCGTAGTCAACGCGTCCCACGACCGACGCGATTTTCCGCGTCAACCGCTTGTGTTTCCTCGCGTAGGGCCACTCCCAGCGGCGGCCGCCGAGAACGCGGATGGCGCAGCCTGCGTAGAAATCGTAGGCGCACAAACAGGAGACGGGGTTCCCCGGCAATAGGAACACCAACCGCTGATCGATCCTTCCCATACCGGTCGGGCTGCTTGGGCGCATCGCGATACCGTGGATTGCCAACGTTCCTTCTTCGGCAAGAATGCGTGGTGCATGATCTTCCTGACCGACACTCGAACCGCCCGAAACGAGCAGGACGTCGGCGTCATCGCATAGTGCCGCGCGGATCGCATCGGGCGTATCGGGAAGAATACCCAAGTTACTCGGCACTCCGCCATCACGCCGGATCAGCGCATCGAGCATGGGGCTATTGGAATCGACGATCCGGAACCCATCGGGCCGCGCGCCGGGCGGCAGCAGTTCGTTACCGGTCACGATGATGCGCACGCGCGGCAGGCGTACCACGGAGACTTCGGCGACACCGATGGATGCCAGCAAGCCGAGATCCTGGGGCCGCAGCTGACGGCCGGCGTGCAGTATGGTGGTCCCGCGCCCGATATCCTCGCCCGGAATCCCCACGTGTTTCCGCGGCGAGGTTTCTCCCAACACGAGGATTCGTGATGGTTCCATGTCAACATATTCCACCGGCAACACCGCGTCCGCTCCGGCCGGTATCGGCGCGCCCGTCATGATCCGGACGGCCTGCCCGTGCTGGATCGTCAGTGCACACGGACGCGCCGGCAGCGATTGGCCGATCACGTCCAGCGGCAAGCGATTGAACGCCGACGCCCCGGCCGTATCGGCTGCGATCAGCGCAAAACCGTCCATCATGGCGCGCGCGAAACTCGGGACGTTCACATCGCTTGCGATCGACCTGGCAAGCACGCGCCCGGCGGCCCGCGCGATCGGGATCGTCTCCGGCCCGAGTGGCGCAAGCTGTTCATGCAGCCAGGCAAATACCTGGGCGACCGGAGTACGACGCGCGAACCCACGCATCCGCACACTGTCCGCTTCCGAGCGATCCGACATTTCAAGAGATCCTTAGTTCGCCACCGGGCAGGGACCGACGGCGCATGATCCACCGCGTCGCGGGACGCGCATCGCGCCCTGTCCGGATTTGTTGAAGCACCCGTCCCACGACTGCATTCTATATGCCAGTTGGAACTCGCAGAACTAGGGCACCGGCGAATCAACCACTTCGGCCAGCGGTGGGAGCCCCGAAACGTATTTGCGCCAGCTGTTCAACTGGTCTCGCGTGAGGCTGTTTTCGCGGAGAATTTCATGCTTCAGAACCGTATCGGTGCCTTCGACGCGCACGATGACGGTCAAACGACCGTTAGCCAGGTATCGAAATTGTATCTCGATCGAAGTTTCCGCGGGCAGATTGGCGGGCAAGTCACGCACCACGCACCGGCCGATTTGTGCACAGTCCTCGGGCGATGCGCTCTCGCCTTCGACGATCTGCACCAGGACGGTGCGCTGGTCGGTCCGCTGCGTCTTGAAGACGCGTTTCGCGGCCACCGGCAATGCCGTGTTGCGGGGAACGACCACTCCGTTACGCATTCGTTTCGTCCGTGGGTCCTTGCCAACAACACCCAGACTGTGCGAGTTAACGTTCTGAATGCGAAAAGCCGGCGCGCGGCCGTCGTGTCGGGCCAGCAAAAGGCCGGCATGCAACGCGGCGCCGTGCGCGACGGCCTCATCCGGCGAGACACTTCGGTCCGGTATTTTCCCGGACAACTGCGCCAACGTGCCAGACACGGCCGGCATCCGCGTCGAGCCACCGACGAGCAGGATTCGGTCAACTTCTTCCCATGAGAGACGCGCGGCGTTGAGTGTCTGCCGCGTTGTGAACGCGGTGCGATCGAGGAGATCCTGCGTCATTTCCTCGAACTGGTCACGAGTCACTTCAATCCGCACGGCGTGGCCGCGATACTCACACGCGATGGTGGCGTGCGTGCGGGCTGAAAGCGTCCGTTTGGCATCCTCGCATTCGCGCCACAAACGACCTTCCATATTCGGGTCCTCACGCGGGTCGACGGCAAACTTGCGCACGAATTCCTCGGCGCCGAAATCAACCAGCCGCTGATCCCAATCGCGCCCGCCCAGCTGAACATCGCCGTCGGTTGCCAGCGCGATGAAGTCGTGCCCTTCGATGCGCATCACCGTGACGTCAAACGTGCCGCCACCAAGGTCATAGACCAGGATGTTACGCGGTTCATTCGTGCCGCCGTCCGACGTCAAGAAGCCCTCCTGGTAACCAAAGGCTACCGCCGCCGCGGTTGGCTCGTTAATAATGTCCAAGACGTCAAAACCGGCGATGTAGCCGGCATCTTGTGTCGCCTTGCGCCGTACTTCATCAAAGTAGGCTGGAACGGTAATGACAACTTTCTGATACTCACCGATTTGTTGCCACGTGTCTTGCCGGAGTTTATTCAGAACCCATGCTTCGAGCGACTCCGGGGGATACTGGCGACCGTTAATGGCCTTGTGAAACATCCGCTTGCCAACGTCCCGCTTGGCACACTCGGCCACACGCTCCATCTCCGTTCCCATCGCCTTGACCGCCTCCTTGCCGACGACGATTTCCTCATCTTCAATCAACACCACACTCGGTGTCAGCTTGTCCCCTTCCCCGTTGATCAAGGTCTCGGGACGCCCGGTCAAGTCCAGGTGCGCGACGACCGAGTAGGTCGTCCCCAAGTCAATACCGACAGCCGGATACGGAAGCTTCTTGGTCAATGTCGTGATTCCCAATTCATTGGTTGGACAGCGCCATTTTATTGTGTTACGACCAGTGTGGTTCGAACAATCGCAGGAGTCCCGTCACGTCCACCTCGGGCGGTTTCACCCCGATGGAGCGATGATTCTGCACTACCCTTTCCCCAACTTAACCACCGTCCCGTCCGCCTAGGGCGGATTTATCCCGGTGGAGCGATGATTCTGCACTACACGCCCATTGTTTCCACTCTATC
>CAZSOG010000447.1:0-5264 GCA_964607555.1 uncultured Pirellulaceae bacterium
GTGTTAACAGCCCAGACCTGCTCCGGTGCTCTGGTCCTTTCGGAGAAAGGACCTACCTATAGCGCCCAAAGAAGCGATCGGCGGCGTCCCCCGAAGCCCCGTTGGGCGGCACGGGCGAATTGTCCTTTGACGCGGCAGATGGCCGAATTGCGGCTCCGCAGCAGATCGCTCATGAATCATCGGGGCTAGCCCACATCTCGGTCACCGGCCATCGCATTGGTCGGCCCCACCGCCGGCGGGCTATTGGCGTCGCACACGCAGGACCATGTCGGCCGCGAAACGCGGGGACTCCAGACGCTTGACGCCGCCGGCATGCTCGAAAGACGCGCGTGCTTCCACCGCTCCCGTTGTCGTATTGATCCACTCGGCCCGGTAATGCCCGCGCGGCAACGCCAGCGCGAGCTCCACCCGCGCCGGCGCGCCCACGAACTCGGATTTCAGCTTCTTAGGAATTGGCCTGTGGATGTAAACCGCGACCGCGCGCTTGGGCTGCACCAGCGCGTGAACCGACATGCCTGCGGGCGCCCGTGTGACGACCCGGGCGTCCGGCCGCATATGCACGAAGTCAAGAGTCTCAATAAACTGCTTCAGGATCCGCAACTGACGCCGGAGCGTGGGGCTGCCGCCCCCCGGTGACTTATAGTCGAGCAACGAACCATCCGGGTGACTTGCCGTGAACGAGTAGTCAAGGTTATTGTACAGCCCGCCGCCCGCCATGAGAAAGTCCCAGCCCTCGGTCCGGTACAAGACATCCGGCCGGCCGCGAAATCCCGTCTCGTTTTCGCCAATGACCTTGCCCAGACCGTAGTTCATCCCGACCACGTCGGGCGGGTGACAATAATGAAAATTAAAAATCGACACGGCCGCGTGCGGATGCTCGACCTTCTTGCGCCCGTTGGCGACATTCATCGAGATCAGGTGCTTGTTCGGCAAGGCGGCCTCGACCTGAACGATTTCATCAACGATTCGATGCTGCCACTCCATCGTCACACCGCCAAAATAGGGCTCATTGCATACTTCGAAATAGACGTTGTCCCACTTGTTCAATTCGCGCACGATCTTACGCGTCACGGCCAGTTGCACTTCGAGCAACCGCGGGTGCTTCAGCGTATAGACTTCCGTCCGCGCGCAGCTGCCGATCTTGTTCACATTGTTGTTTGCATGCATCGGTGACGCGTCCCACATCGCGTCCTTGTACATCGGGCAGAACAGGTTCATTTCGACCACGACCCCGTGCTGCGCGGCCTGGGACGCGAAATCACGCAGACGTGAAAAATACTGTTTATCCCAGCGTCCGAGATCGAATTTATTGCCCCCTTCGTGGTACCCTTTCGTATTGCTTCGGGCCCACGGACAGACGTATCGGCCAGGCTTCGGCGCCAACGTGTTCTCCGTGATCCCGAAGTTCGATCCGACCTCGCGATACACGCCGCTGAACGTGCGTGTCAAGTTCAGGTCATTCGCCTGGAGCTCATCCAAATAACGCACGTAATCAAAATCCAGGTTCAGCACGGCACCATAGTGTTCGCCCGACGTGACCAGGACGGTCGGGCGTCCGCGCCACAGGAAGTAATGCGGATTATCCGGATGCAGTGACAAGACCGTGGACGCTGTCGAGGGCATGCCGGCGCGGCAATCAAGGGGCGTGCCGAGCGAAACGAGAAACGCTCCGACCAACCCAAAGAGCATAATGGCATTCGATCGCATGATGGGGGTTCCTTGCTGTGGGGCCTGAAGAAACGCGTGGTGTGTATCCTTCGTTGAGACTGCGTCACCCTGCCGACTCGGCTGCA
Source organism: uncultured Pirellulaceae bacterium (assembly GCA_964607555.1). Taxonomy (GTDB): domain Bacteria; phylum Planctomycetota; class Planctomycetia; order Pirellulales; family Pirellulaceae; genus JAJSAJ01. The sequence continues at coordinate 1,794 of CAZSOG010000447.1, forward strand.
CCGACTCGGCTGCAGGAGGGTCCGTTACCGCGACGGGCTCGGATCTCCATCGTACCCGTTGGCAACCGGGGTTGGTTAGAGGCTCGGATACAGAATTCTCTTCGCGTGGATGCGCGATTCCAGGTGGGCCCCCGTTTTCGTGGTTCACGACCGAAACGGGCCGCCGTTGCTTGACAACCACTTGGGGGGGAGGTACGATCAGAGTCGCTTTGGCAAGAATACGCGACACGATACGGTAGATACGGTAACAGAGAAGCAATCGCTGGTCCCGCGGTGAGACTCGGTTTTCAGCGGCGGCCGGGGAACAACCGGCCTTCGCGCCGGCAAGGCGGCGATCCAAGCCGATCAACCACGTCTGTGCGGATGACAGTATTCAGTACCCGCAATACAGAGTTTCTCATTGGGGGACGATCCACAAATGCCCCGTTCCTGCACGACTTCACGGTCGGCCAGACCGATTTGGGCCGTCGTTGCCATGGCGTTTATCCTGGCGCCGCTGCGGAGCCCCGTCGACGGCTACACACCGGACAGCCCCAAGGTGCGGGCCATGGTGGATCGGACCATATCCTATTTCAACAAGAGCAAGTTCGGCGACGTGACGCTGGGTCAGGTGGGCGCACCGGCTTTGATCGGCATGGCCGTATACAAACACCATAAGCGCTATCATCGGTTGGATCGATCGATACCTCCGCTGACCCAGGAAGCACTGAACGTGGTTATTCAGGTCGCCCGTTCGCCGGATCGACTCAAGGGACAGAACAACTACAGCCTGGGACTGGGGCTCGTTTTCCTGACGGAAGTCAAGCCGTCCGCGCACATGAGCGAGATCGGCCAGTTTGTTGCCGAGACGGAGCGGCATCAGCAGACGCGCGGCGCATGGGGTTATCCGAGTTCGCCGACGGGAGATACGTCTCAGACACAATACCCGATCCTGGGCCTTTGGTCGGCCAAACACGTCAACTTGGACATCCCGCAGTCGATCATTGAGAATGCCGCGAACTGGTTGATTCGCACGCAAGACCCCAACGGCGCCTGGGGGTATCAGGGCACGGATCCCGGCACATATACGCGCGTTCCCCAGGTTGGTATTCGCTATTCCCTGGCCGCCGCTGGACTTGGCAGCCTCTATGTGGCATCGGACTTTCTTGGGATTCGCGATAAGAACCGGAACAAGAAGAGACGGCTCGGCGGGCTCCCCCCGGCCCTGATCCCGGTCAAGGAGATCGAAGCGGCGAAGAAGTCGCGCCGCGCGCCGTCCAGCGTCGATCTGAGTCGGTTGCGGCAAGCGCTGAACGACGGCGACGGTTGGTTCGCACGGAATTTCTCAATCACCACGACCGAATACCCGTTTTACTACCTCTACGCGCTGGAGCGGTTCCGCAGCTTTCAAGAAATGGTCGAGGGGAATGCGGACCCCGAACCCGATTGGTACAACCAGGGCGTGGATTTATTGGCTACCTTGCAGTCTTCAAGGGGCGATTTCCCGCCGCCGCGCAACTCGGATACGCATTGCCCCGAAGGGGTTGGTACCGCGTTCGCGTGCCTGTTCCTGCTGCGTAGCACGCAGGCGACGCTGGAGACGATCATGGAACGTGAAGGAACCCTGCGCGGCGGCCGCGGACTGCCCGGCGACCTCTCGGAAGTCCGCCAACGTGGCGGAAAAATCGTCGCCCCGGCGATCACTGGAAAGGTCGAGGATCTCATCGGCATGCTGGAAGATGACGAAGCCGACCAGATCGAGAATATGCTCGATAACCCCGACGCACTGTCACTGAGCAGTTTGACCAAGACCGGCAAACAGTACACGGCACGACTCCGACGCGTTCTCCGCAGCGGGTCCTATAAAGCCCGGATCGTGGCCGCACGCTCGCTCGGACGTCAGGATGACCTCGATAACGTGCCCATCCTCATCTATGCCCTGACCGACCCCGACCCGCGTGTCATGCGCGCCGCACGCGCCGCGCTCCGCTCGATCAGCCGCAAATTCGATGGGTTCAACCTGCCCGATCAACCAACCAAACCGCAACTCGATCTGGCCGTCAAGCAATGGCAGGACTGGTACCGATCGATCCGGCCCGACGCAGTGTTTGTGGAGAAAAGAGGTAAGTGAGATTGAGGAAAATAAGAAATAAGAAATAAGAAATAAGAAATTGGGAATTGGAGATTAGAGATTCAATGATCTTCTTGGCCGTCAATTGTTTGTAACCGTTCACGGTTCGTAAGAGGCTTAACCGCGGATGAACGCGGATAAACGCGGATATCCGGCGAAAGCGTTGCTTTCTTGCTTCGTGTCGGACATGGCAACGATCGTTTTTTCGATCTTGCCAACAGCACTCTTGGTTGCATTATCTGCGTTCATTTGCGTTCATCCGCGGTTCTCAGACTTCCGTGTCGTGAACGGTTACAATTGTTCTTGCCCGACAGAGGCTTTCGTCGTCGGGCAAGAATGACCGTCGTGCCAAGAACGGCGGCATCGGAAAACAGAACAGAACAGGGAGAAACAGGATGAGCAAACCAAAGCCGACGCCACCGGTGGAGATCCGGTTGGCCGTCTCGCCGTACGACCGCGCCGCGAGTTGGATCATATCACTGAATATCCTCGTTGGCTCGGGCGTCTTGCTGGCGTTCATGATGTGGTTGAGCCTGGTTCTGCAATTCACGCCCCCCGAGCCGCAAGCGGAACTGGTGGAACGGGTCGCCGGCCGTGGCGATCATGCGGCCGGCTTCGAACGCGATGTGGAAGCGCCGGGCGTCGAGGAACTGGAAGAAGAGACGGAGCCGGCGGTCGAACAACTGCTCGAGGCCGTCACGGATGTCGTATCGACACAAGCCGCATCACTCGATTCCATGCAAACCACGATGTTCAGCAGCAACACGGGCACCGGACTGGGCGACAGTCGACCGCCCGGCCCGCTTGGCGAGGGCGACGACATCATCCCCCGCTGGGAACGCTGGGAGATCCGGTACAACACGAACAGCCTGGATTCCTACATCGAACAGCTCGACTTCTTCGGCATCGAACTGGGCGCGGTCGGCGGTGGCGAAAAGCAAATCGACTACGCGCGCGGGTTCGGCAAGGGACGCCCCCAACATCGAACCGGACCAGGCGACAAAGAGCAACGGCTCTATATGACCTGGACCGGCGGGGTCCTGAAACAATTCGATCTCCGGCTCCTGAAGATGGCAGGCATCAAGACGGACCGTCGTATCCTGATGCAGTTCTACCCGCGCGATGTCGAAAATCGGTTGGCTAACCTCGAACGCGCATATTTTTTGAAGAATGGCAAAACCAGCGTCAAGCAAGTAAAACAGACCGTCTTCGGCGTCCGACGTGACGGCTCCGGATTCGAGTACTACGTCATCAGCCAGCGTTACCGCGCGATCGCGGCCTGATGAACAATAAAAACAGGTGAAGAAAATTAGAAATTAGAAATTAGAAATTGGGAATTGGGAATTGGGAATTGGGAAACG
>CAZSOG010000448.1:0-5247 GCA_964607555.1 uncultured Pirellulaceae bacterium
GAAGAAAAGTGCGCTGTCCAATTACTCACCCAACACGCTGAATTCGATGTTCGATGCGTGGGCCGATGATCGATAAACCCGGTGGCTCGCCGTGACAAAATCGGTTGGATCAGCCAAATAGATATTGTCGACGTACTTTTGTGGATTACGATCCACCAAAGGAAACCACGTGCTTTGAATCTGAATCATGATCTGATGGCCCTTGCGGAACGTGTGCAGCACGTCTTGCAGCGGCAGTTTCACCCGGGTTACTTTGCCAGGGACGAACGGTTCGGGTTTAGCGGGATTGTTCCGGAACCGGCCGCGTATGACTTCACTCCGGACCATCATCTGGTAGTTTCCCAGGTGTTCGCCGGATTTCACGAACTCGTCGTCGCGTGTATCCGGTGGCAGCACGTCGATCAGTTTCACCACCCAGTCGGCGGCGGTCCGGGACGTCGACACGTACAGTTCGGCGACCAGCGGACCGGCCAGTGTCACATCCTCCTTGAGTGTGGACGTGCAATAGGAAAGCACGTCGGGACGGCGTGCCGCGAAGCGTTGATCATCGGTCATGTACTCGCGCGTCATGCCGATCGCGATGTCGCTGGTGAAAGGCACTGGATGGTTCGGATCGCTCGTGAATTCATCGCACACGTCCTCGGCGCCGGCCGGCTTCCGCGACTCGAGAGTGCCATGCTCCGCCAGGTACCAGCGCCGCGGGCGCACGTCGCGTGGTGGCCAGTGGTCGAATTGGCGCCAACGGTTCCGGCCCGTTTCAAAAACGTACGCCTCCGGCAACTCGGTCGTGCAATCGGTTTTCAAACAACTATGAAAAAATGGCGTCTCAATCCGTTGTTGATAGAATTTGGCGGTATCCGAGCCGAAGCCGATGTTGCCGAGATGGTCGCCACGCGAGCGTGCCCAACCCCCGTGCGCCCAAGGTCCCATGACCAGCGTGTTGCGAATGCCCGGGTTCAGCGTCTCGATTTGCCGGTAATTGTTCAAGGCGCCATAAAGATCCTCGGCATCGAACCAGCCCCCGACGATCAGGACGGCCGGGGCCACGTGCTTCAGGTGCGGCAACAAGTTGCGCGACTGCCAGAATTCATCGTAGTTCGGGTGCGCCACCAACTGGTTCCACATCTCAACGCGATCGTGCATGTACCGCGAGTTGGCGTTCTTCAGAGTGCCAAGCTCCATGAAGAACTGATAGCCGTCCGGAGTCCCATGATAAAACGATGCCGCCCAGTGCGTGGTTGGCTGGGGACGCGGTTGGCCAAACTTAATAATGAAGTTAAATGCATGGGGCAGGAAAAACGCGCCGTGGTGATGAAAGTCGTCGTACCACCAATTGGCGATCGGCGCTTGCGGCGACACGGCCTTGAGCGCCGGATGGGCGTCAATCATCCCCGTCGCGGCGAAGAATCCCGGATACGAGATCCCCCAGATACCGACGCGCCCATTGTGGTATTTGACATGCTTCGTGAGCCACTCGATCGTGTCGTACGTGTCGCTGCTCTCATCGATATCGTGCGGGCCCCGCTTGTTGTCGATATGCGGCCGCATGTTGACGAATTTCCCCTCCGACATGAAACAGCCGCGGACGTCCTGGTAAACAAAGATGTAGCCGTCGCGCTGCAACTCTCGATTGGGACCCAACGCGCGCGGGTATCGATCCTTGCCGTAGGGCGATATCGAATAACAAGTCCGTGTCATCAGGATCGGATACTTCTTCCCCGCTGAAGCGTCGCGCGGCGAATATACGGCCGTGAACAGCTTGACACCATCGCGCATCGGGATCTGATACTCCTGTTTCACATACGTCTCTTGCACCGCCCCCGAACGCTGCATGCCGTGGGCCGCAGCGCCCGGTCCGACGATCGATAGGCTGATGGCACTGAGTGCGATGAACAGATGGTAGGCGTGTCGGGGCAATGGGTTGCGAGGTCGCGTCATGATGGTTCCTCATGCATGGTGAGTCCGGTCTTCACGGTATTGTTGATTGTAGGATGGGTACAAGCCAGCGGTTAATTGTCGAAGTGGCGTCAAATTGCCCAATTCCCGCGCGGCTTCGAGCCGATTGCCCGTTTTCTGTTGAATCCGGGTATCTGAACGCCATGTTTTAACAGGCGACACAGTGAGGCCACCCCATGAGTGTGACCGGTACGTACACGATGTGCGCCGATGCGATACGGTCGCGAACCCATGCGCATGAACGGACGGTCACGAAACTGCCCGGGAAATCGCTTGTCCGCTTCGTCGACGGTCGGGATCGTCCATGGTACTGGCTTGAACCAGAGCGCTGGGGCAGGTCCGAAGCATCGCTGCACGGCACCACCTCGTCCGCCGAGTTCATTTTCGATATCATTGGAATGAAAAACATGACCGCCAGCAAGCCGACGGTGGACGTTTGTACCGGTAACGCCTATCTTCACGCCGTGGTCCCGGGACACTGCAGAAAGTGGGAGTCGACAAGCATGACGTGGGAGCAACGTTGGCATCCGTTACGCGAGGAGTGGGTTATCGTGGCGGCACACCGCAATGGCCGCCCCTGGTCAGGCCTATCCGTCCAGGATGCCGATGCCACGATCCCCGCCTACGATCCGATCTGTCCCCTCTGTCCCGGCAACCCCCGCGTCAGCGGTGTAACGAATGACGACTACACCAGTATTTTCTTATTTGACAACGATGCCCCGTGCGTTGGCCCGAACGCGCCCTGCACGCTGGATCCGGCACCGGGGATCTACCACAATCGACCCGCCACCGGCGTGGCGCGCGTCATTTGTTACAGTCCGTTTCACAATGTGACGCTCGCCGAACTACCATCCGGCCGGATCGTCGAGTTGCTACGCGCCTGGCAAGATGAATACTGTGAACTTGGTGAGCGTCCCGAAGTGAACCACCTGCTCGTGTTCGAGAACAAGGGCCAGGTCGTGGGCGTTTCAAACCCGCATCCACACTGTCAGATCTACGCGACCAATTTCGTTTTCAAGGCAATCGAGCAGGAAATGGCGGCGTGTCAACGCTATTGGCACGAGCACCACCGTGGATTAATCGAGGACATAATCGAGACCGAACGTCGGGATGGCAGACGCGTGATTTGCGACCATGGTTCCGTGATCGCGTTCGTACCGTATTTCGCGCGCTACGCATACGAGACGTTCGTTGTGCCAAAGCAGGCGCACGCGAGTCTGGCCGACCTGTCGATATCCGAGTTGCGTGATTTGGCCCACGTACTCCATGAAGTGCTTGTCCGCTTCGACAACCTCTGGAAGCTCTCGTTCCCGTACGTCATGATGTTGCACCAGGCGCCCACCGACGGCCGCGCCCACGACGCATTTCACTTTCATATCGAGTTCTATCCACCGTTGCGCAAGCCCAATTTGTTGAAATATCTGGCGGGTCCGGAGGCGGGTGGTGGTAACTTCCTGAGCGACACGTCGCCCGAAGAAAAGGCGGCCGAACTGCGCGCCCAACAGACCGTGCACTACAAACAGCAGCCGCTATAGTGCAAACTGCGGACGCGCGAACTTGTGCGAAGACACGATTTTTTTTGGGAGGATCGGTTCATGAAGATCGGGCGAATGATTTCTTTTGGGTTCGTGGTCGTGCTGGATTTGACTCTTGTCGTCGCGGCCAACGCGTGCACGAATCTGCTCGTCACGCGTGGCGCTTCGGTCGATGGTTCGGTCATGATCACCTACACGTGCGATGGTGAGTTCCATCCGCATCTTACCTACCTGCCGGCGGCCGACCACGCGGCGGGAGAAACGATCCTCCTGCGCGGCCGCGACGGCGTGCCCCGCAAGATCCCCCAGGTTCCGCACACGTACGCCGTGGTCGGCTACATCAATGAACATCAACTTGCCATCGGCGAAACAACCTTTAGTGGGCGGCCGGAGCTTTGGAACCCGGCCGGCCTGCTCTCCTACCCACGTTTGATGTCGCTGGCGCTGCAGCGTGCCAAAACCGCGCGGGAAGCCATCGATGTCATGACGACGCTGGTCGAAAAGTACGGGTACTGTTCGACCGGCGAGTCATTTTCGATCGCCGACACAAAAGAGGCGTGGATCCTCGAAATGATTGGGCCAGGCCCGAAAGGAGACGGTGCGATTTGGGTCGCCCGGCGCGTTCCCGATGGGTGCATCTCCGCACATGCCAACAAGGCTCGAATCGGTGAAATCCCGCTCGATGACAAAGAGAACTGCCGTTACTCGGCCAATGTCATTTCGTTCGCCGAACGGAAAGGCTACTATGATCCGGCGCGCAAGGAGCCGTTTCGGTTCAACGAAGCATATTGCCCATCGACACCCAAGAACCGGCGCTATGCGAGCGCGCGCGTGTGGAGCCTGTTTCGTCGCGCGGCGCCATCACTTGGTCTTGCGTCCGATTACCATCGCGGCAAGGACGGCGCAAAACCCTATCCGCTGTGGATCAAGCCGGATAAGAAACTCGGTGTCGCGGACGTGTTCGCCCTGATGCGCGATCACTACGAGGGTACCGACTTCGACATGACGCGGGGCGTCGACGCCGGTCCGTTCGGAATGCCGGATCGATGGCGCCCCATCACATGGCGGGCGAACGGGAACGAGTATGCATGGGAACGGCCGATCTCCACGCAACAGACCGGCTTCTCCTTCGTTTCCCAGTCCCGGGACCGTCTGCCCGATCCGATCGGCGGTGTCTTGTGGTATGGTTTGGACAACACGTACACGACCTGCTACGTGCCTCTCTACTGTGGAATCGACGCCGTTCCCGAGTCGTTTCAGAGTGGCAGAATAAACCGATTCTCGTGGGATTCCGGTTGGTGGGTATTCAATTTCGTGGCCAATTACGCGAACTTGCGGTACTCCGCCATGCTACCGGAAATCCAGGCCGTCCAACGCCGACTCGAAGGCCAGTTCCTCGCATTGCAGCCGGCGATTGAAAAAGTGGCCGTCGAACTGCGGCATCAGGACGCCGACCTGGCGACACGGTTCCTGACTGACTACAGTGTGTCCCATGGAGATTCCGTCGTCAAACGATGGCGTGCGTTGGGTGAACACCTGGTCCAGAAATTCAATGACGGGTACATTCAGGATACCAACGGGCGTCCGCATGAAACCGGTTATCCTGAAGCGTGGCTCCAGCGCGTCTTGAAGGAGCGGCCGCGGCAATTCGAGCTGCAACGCAACGACACCGAGAAGCCGGAGTCGAAGGATTGATAAGGGCTTGGAACACGTTCTCAGTTTGGGTTCTTCGGGGATTTTAGTGGCACGGGCCAGA
>CAZSOG010000449.1:0-5243 GCA_964607555.1 uncultured Pirellulaceae bacterium
ATACCGACAAGCCAAACATTGACAAACCAATAGCGAAAAAAAGTGGCGCTGTCCAACTAGGATGCCTGCGAAATTCAGTGTTTTCTGCTTCTCTCTTTTTGCTTTGACGTGGATCCTGCTACAATACTATTTAGCTCGTCCTTGGCGGTTTATCGAACTATCTCTCGGCGATATACCATGGCTTCTACCTTTGACACCGACGCATTCAACAGGGGCACGGACACCGTTTTCCAATTCTTCACGATTGATCAGGCACAACGACTCGCACAGTATCGCGGTGATCCCGCGCTGCAATCGCGAATCGAGGAGTTAGCCCGGAAAAGCAACGAAGGCAAACTGACCAAAGAAGAACGGGCCGAATACGAGGGCTATGTCCGAGCGAACAGGTTCGTTGCAATCCTTCAGGCCAAAGCGCGGAAATACTTGGCCCGCACCGGTTGGCTTGGTCAGCGATGCTGCTGGAGCAGCCACTGGTACAACTGGGGATTGTCATAGGCTTTTGTCCAGCTGTTGTGGCCCGCATCAGGGTACACAGTGAACTTGGGATGACCGCCACATTTCTTGATCGCCTCGACCATCTCCTCGGAACGTCGGATGGGCACGACGGAATCCTTCGCGCCATGGAATACCCACACCGGAAGGTGGGCGAAATGCTTGGCCAGGAGGGGTTCGCCGCCACCGCAAATCGGAACGATCGCGGCCAGACGCTGCGGAACCAACGCGGCCAGACGCCAGGTCCCAAATCCGCCCATGCTCAAGCCGGTCACATACACACGGTCTGGATCCACCTTGTACTTTTCCGCGATTTCATCGAGCAGCGCCACCAGTTTGACGGACTGCCACCAGCTGTCCTTCGGACACTGCGGCGACACAACAATGAACGGAAACTCCATCCCCTGTTCGATCAACTTGGGCGGCCCGTGCACTTTTACTCGATTCAGATCGTCACCCCGTTCGCCGGCCCCGTGTAGAAACAAAAGCAACGGCCAAGACGATTGTTTTTCGTAGCCCTTTGGCAAATACAGCAGATACCTCATGTTCACCGGGACAGATCGGTTCATCTGCGCCGCTTTTTGCTCTCCGGACCGAGCGATACCACCGTGAGTCATTACGCCTAATCCCACAGTCATGGCAAGCAACAATTGGATCGTTTTCATGGGTGCTCCTCGCAGAAAATCAACGTTCAAAGTCCCCAGTCCGCATACCTCACGACGGAACCCGTACCGCAATCCGATACGGTTTCGACGGCCCCGATTCTCCAAATGCCAGAGTTCGTGAATGGTGGTGGTTTGCCGCCGCCACACGGTCATGTCCGAACCGAAATGAAAGACGCCGGCCGTTACCATGGAGTGTACGTCAGAGCCAACCGGTGTGTCTACTTGGCGTTGAGCTTGAGCACCCCCAAACCATGGCGACGATTACGATACCGGCGCCAATCGTACTCAACCATAACAGGCCATGCATGGCTTCCTCGAGTGCATTTGCGTTGTGATTGGGGCCCGCTGGTCTTCTGAAACCGGTTGATGTTCGATCATGGGTCTGTCTCCTCGTTCGATCCGCGTGCTCGACACCACATTCTACACCCAAATCTCGCCGACATCGAACGCTCGGCCATATCCGCCCCGACGACTGCATCGGTTGCGGGTAAGCCCGGCCGTGTCGCGGGAGGCCGCTGCCGCGAAGCGAAGAACAAGGATGCACCCCACTTCTGGCCTAGCCGGTCACGCGTAATCGAAGTCAAGGGGGCGTAGAATCAAGGATCCGGGAGAAAGAACGGACAGGAATATGGAAAGACAGGAATATGAGTGCTTTGGGCTGATATGTGTTGACCTTCAGGGCATGACGACTGCCATCCGCTCAACCGTTGCAATGCGTCCAATTCGAGCAAATAGCCGTGAACGGTCATCTTCTGGCGACTGTGGGAGCCGTGCGACGCCGAATTCCAGGGTGTCTGCGATTCGTGCCGTGTTTCCACAATCAAGACGCGTTGTTTTCTGGAAGTTCTCGATGTCGAGCCTTGTACGATCGTCCGTCACGGGCTAGAATCGCACGTTTCGGCTGTTGAAAAGATGACCGAGCGGGGTGAGGGTTCGCCCTGGTGTTTGGAGGATTGAGACGTTGGCTGGCACAAAAACGTACATGGCCAAACCGGGCCAGGTTCCACAGAATTGGTGGCATGTGGATGCCGAGGGCAAGATCGTGGGCCGTTTGGCTTCCCAAATTGCCGTGGTTTTGATGGGAAAGCACCGTCCGACGTATACGCCACACGTGGATACGGGCGATTTCGTCATCGTGACGAATGTCGAGAAGATCGTGTTTACCGGCAACAAATGGGACCAGAAAACGTACACACGGTACACCGGGTATCCCGGTCTGAAATCGGAAACGGCCGATCGCCGCCGAGCGCGCAAGCCGGAGATGGTCCTGCGCGAGGCCGTGCGGCGGATGCTGCCCAAGAGCAAACTGGGCCGCAAGATGCTCAGCAAGCTGAAGATCTACGCGGGCCCGGACCACGAGCACCAGGCTCAACAGCCAAAGCCGCTGGAAGTAGAAACGAAATAACTGAATTTCTGGGACAGGTTCTTAATAGTTAGGGTGCCGGCGCGATGGTAGCAGTAAAAAAAGATCGAATTAACGGCGATGCATTGGGTACGGGACGCCGCAAGTCGGCAGTCGCGCGTGTTCGGATCCGGCCCGGTTCCGGCAAAGTTGTGATCAACCGCCGCACGATGGACACCTATTTCCCCATCGATCAGGATCGGCGGCAGATCGCTGATACGCTTAAACTGGTCGGCCATCCGGCGGACTTGGACGTGGTTATCACCGTACGAGGTGGCGGCGCGACCGGCCAGGCAGGTGCATGTAAAATGGGGATCGCGCGCGCTTTGGTAAGCTATGATCCCGAGCTGTTTCATGCGTTGCGCGAAGCGGGTGCGCTGACACGCGACTCGCGCATGAAAGAACGCAAGAAATACGGTCTGCATGGTGCCCGGAAGGGAACCCAGTTCTCGAAACGCTGAATCAGAATCTTCCGGTGGCACATGCGCAAGCGTGTCGGCGGCTGTTATTCGGTTCTGCCTGTCGTGAACGTCGGCCATTTTCGTATCGCTCCGCACCGGTGTTGTGTGGTAGAATCCGCGTGTTGATTCGATACGGGCGGTTTTTCTCGCACGGACGGGAGCGAGGTCGATGAGCGCGCTGGGATTCTGGGATCTCCTCTTATGGATGGTCGCCACTTACGTGGCGATCGTGGCTCTCGTTCGACTCATGCGTCGACGGCGTGATCAGGCCATCGCGCAATTGCAAAGTCAGGTTCGAGCCGAACAGGTTCGGCAAGCCGCGGAACAGCGAAAGCGAAAACGCGAGGAGGCCAAGAGGCAGCAGATTGAGCAGTTTCGCCAACGGCGTCCGCCGGCTCCTCCGGAAACTCCCGCGGAAACACCACGCGACTCGAAGCCGCCAGCCGTCTCCGACCCCGTCTAGAATTGGCCCATCATCAAACGTTTCATCGGTATGACCAGACAACTTTACATCGAGACGGTCGGCTGCCAGATGAATATTCTGGACAGTGAGATGGTAGTCGCGGCATTGCGGAAGCAGGGTTACACGCTTGCGTCCGGCGCCGAAGAGGCCGATGTTATCTTGTTCAACACATGCAGTGTTCGGCAACATGCGGAAGACAAAGTCTACAGTGCGCTGGGCAAATTGCGCCACCTGAAGGAGACCCACCCGAACAAGATCATCGGCGTGATGGGCTGCATGGCTCAGAAAGACCAACAGTTGGTGATCGATCGCGCGAAGATCGTCGATCTGGTCGTGGGCCCGGGGCAACTGCACCGCATCGGTGAACTTCTGGACCGGGTCGAGTCGGAACGTCAGCCGCAGCTGGCATTGAGTCTCGATCGCACGGCGGGCGCACGGGCTCGAATTGCCCGCAGCCACGAGACGTTTGATCCGTTGCGCGACCCGGAAATGCGTCCCAACCCGTACCAGGCTTATCTGCGCATTCAGATTGGATGCGACAAGTTCTGTACCTACTGCGTGGTGCCGATGACGCGCGGTCCCGAACAGGGCCGCGCGCCACAAGATATCGTGGCCGAGGCGCGGACGCTGGCCGATCAAGGCTGCCTGGAAATCACATTGCTTGGCCAGACCGTCAATAGTTACCAGCACCGAACGGGAGCAACCACGACCCGGCTGGCCGACCTGCTGGTCCAACTGCACGAGATCGAGTCGATCAAGCGACTCAAGTTCGTCACGAACTACCCCAATGACATGACCGACTCGTTGCTCGAGGCGGTGCGCGACCTGCCGAAATGTTCACCCTACCTGCACGTCCCGTTGCAAAGTGGTTCGAACCAGGTCTTGAAACGGATGAAACGGGGCTACACGGTCGAGCAATACCGGGACATGCTCGAGCGGATCCGCGACACGATCCCGGGCGCGGCCGTTTCAAGCGATTTTATTGTCGGTTTCTGCGGTGAAACCGAGTCGGATTTTGAACAGACCGTGGCGATGGTACGCTGGGCCCGGTTCAAGAACAGTTTTATTTTCAAGTACAGCGAGCGTCCGGGAACCAAGGCCGCCAATCGGTTGCCCAACGATATCCCCTACGCGGTCAAGCAGCGCCGCAACAACGAATTACTGGCCGTCCAAAGCAAGATTTCCCAGGAAGAAAACCAGGCGTTCATCGGTCGTGACGTCGATGTTCTGGTCGAAGGTCCCAGCAAACAGGGCGCGAAACAACCGGCGGATTCCTCCAGCCTCCAATTGATGGGACGTACTCCTTGTGACCGAATCGTCGTGTTCGAAGGACCTTCGCCGTGGGTTGGTCGCGTACTGCCAATTCACATCCATGCCGCGACGCCCCACACGCTGATCGGCACACCCGTCTTGTCGGCGGCCGGCGTATGAAACCCAGGCGTTATGCCGCCGCCGCTTGGAAATGTCCTGTGCGAGTTCGACCAACGGGAGAACGGGCCGCGCCAATTCACGATCCACTTGGACGAATCTAACCGCCTGGAGTATACCAAGAAACGCGTGGCAGACACGAATAGCCACTTTTGCACTTTGTCGGAGGGCGCCACCTTTTGTATTACGAATAGCGTAACTCATTAGAATCGAGGGAGTTACGCCCCCGCCCACCTTGTGTGGGTGGAGCGCATGATTATGCACTACAGCAGCGCGCAAAAAGAAAAACCTCCTCTCCCCGCCCGCCGCGAAGCGGCGGGCGGGGAGAGGAG
>CAZSOG010000450.1:0-5241 GCA_964607555.1 uncultured Pirellulaceae bacterium
CACGCAGCTTGACTGCGTGGAGCGTCTGTTTCGCACGCTGCCGCTCCCGCCACGCGCGAACTCCTAATGCGCGAGGCCAGCAACCCACAACAGAGTACGCCCTCGCAGACGCAGCGCTCCCGTTGTTCGCTAAGAAACATGCGCGCACGGTGCGCGCATGTTACAACCTAAGAATCTAATGCGGGTGGCCCGCAACCCACAAGGGAGTACGCCCTCCTTCGGTCGCGCTCCCGTTGTTCGCTTGGAAACATGCGCGCACGGTGCGCGCATGTGGCAGCCTAGGAATCTAATCTCTTTCGGCCACTGCTGCCTTCGTGGCATGGCGAGTCACACGTCTCGACTTGAGGAATTGGAGACGATCACCTCGCACGCGAATGTCCGAAGAAGAGTAAGATTATGATTAAGATTATGATTAAGAGCAGCCGTTCTCGGCCGGAGGCCGTGAACGGCTACGATGATTCTTCCGCGAATCGCGGTGTGCGCCCCCTGCATCTGCTGCCTCCCTCCTTTACAATACACCGCCGGCGGAGAACAATGGGGCGGCCTTTTTCGGCCCCAGTCGTGCGGGCGTGTTAAATTGGGTCATTTATAGATGACCTTGATGCGTGCGTGCTCTCTGAAACTGAAAAACTGTTTGAGAGGTACCAGTAGGTATCTGTCGTTCGTTCCGTAACATGGCGCTAATTTTCGAGGGGAGTGAGATGGTTTGGAATCATCGCGTATCGGTACGTCACATGCTGACTGCCGGCCTGGCATGCGTATTGGTGGTTGGCATGATCGGACTGGGCCATGCCGCGCCGCCGCTGCAAGAGCAGACGGCATTGAAACTGATCCCGGCGGATATCGGGTATTATGCGTCCATGCTACGAACCGGCGAGCAGGTAAACCGGGTCATGCAAAGCAAGGCGTTTGCGAAGCTGAAAGAAATGCCGATCCTGCAGATGGGATGGTTCATGGTCCAATCCCAATGGGCCAATCCGCAAAACCCGCAGGTCGCGCAAGTCAAAGCGTTGCTTCAGCAGGACGCGAACAAGCAACTGATCGAGATGTTGAAGGATGCCCACAGCCACGAGATTTTCCTGATGGCGGACGCGAGTCTTGGCGATTTAGCGGGGGTCATGGTCGGAATCAACGCGGCGGTCAACGAGGCACGAATCAGCTCGATTACGGAGCACGGAGGTGGAACACCTGGTGAAGCGCAAATCGCCAAGATTCTCGACACGCTAGGTCAACACGCGGACAAGATAAAAGTCCCGAATCTCATTATTGGTTGGAAAGTGACCGACACCAAACGGGCCGACGCGCAGCTCCAACGCCTGGACGCCCTGCTGACCGGCTTAGGGGCCCAAGTCCCCATTCTGCAGCAGCGGTACGCCAAGGAGAAGATTGGCGCGACGCAGTACATGACGTTAAAGCTTGACGGATCGCTGGTTCCTTGGGAGCAGATCCCGTTGGGTGAAGTGGGGGATCAGGCGGACAAGGTCAAGCAGCTGATCGAAAAAATGAAGGCGAAGACGCTCGTCATTTCGTTGGGCCTTCGCGATGACTACCTGCTGCTGTCGATTGGCAGCGACAATCAACTACTGAGTAAACTGGGTAACGGGCCCCTGCTTTACGACGCCGATGAACTCGCTCCGTTGCGTGCCAAGCAGGATTTGGCGTACACCGGGATCAGTTATGCCAGTGCGGCGCTCATGAAGAAAGTGGGATCCGTCGACCAGCAAATGGACCAAGTCGTGGCGATGGTTGAACAGCTGATTCCGATGTCGCCATTGGATCCGGACACGCAGAAGGAGCTGGTCGCCGACGTCGAGTCCCTTTCGGACTACGTCAAGGCACACGCACCGACGCCGAGTGCCGTTTCCGGTTTTTCGTTCATGACTCCGGCGGGCTACGAGCAGTACACGTATCAGTGGACCACGGATGGACCGTTGGATGCCTCCCAGAAGCTCCCGATCCTCGAGCACCTTGGCGGTTCGCCCTTGGCATTCTTCGCGGGCCGGGGCAAGACGACGCCCGAAGATTATGCGGTGATGAGCAAGGTTTTTTCCCGCGCGGGTTACTACGTGGAGAAGATCTTGATGCAACAGATCGACGCGGAACAACAGAAAGCATTTGAGTCGCTCAAGACGCGGCTCGCGCCGCTTTGCACGAAGGCAGCCGCGGTCACCCGCGACAAACTCATGCCCGCGATGAGTGACGAGCAGGGTGCCATTGTATTGGATGCTAAATCGACGAGTAAGCAATGGCACATGGCCATGCCCGCATCCGACACGCCGTTGCCCATGCTGGAACTGGCCGTGATCCAGGGCGTCAGTGATTCGGCCAAACTGAAAGAGGCGTTTGGCGACTATTTCGACATACTTCAGCAGCTGCTCGACACGCTGCACGAGGTCTCCACGGGGGAACTGAAGGACTTTTTCCCGGACGAAGTGCCGAAGATCACGTTGGCCAAGCCGAAGACACGTGCCGTGGGCGACGGGACGGTCTACTATTACATCTTGCCGCAGGAAGCCCAGCTCGACGCCCAGATCGCTCCGAACGCGGGGTTATCGGACAGCATCCTCATCGAATCGTTCATGCCCAAGTTCACGGCGCGGCTGTTGAAAACAACACCGTTGGAAGGTACGGGCCCACTGGCCGATGTCGACCGGCCGCTGGCCGCCGCGGGCTACCTGAACTTCGCGGGCCTGATCGAAGCGATTGAACCGTGGATCAATTACGGCGTGAACCTGGCGGGTGGCGGTGGACAGGCCGGCGCGCCGATGGGTGGCATGGCCCAACAGGTGACCGATGTGCTGGAAATCATCAAGTGCTTCCGCGGCATCTCATCCGTCGTCTACCAAGAGGGTGGCGCCACGATCACCCATACCGAATGCCGTTTTGAAGATCTGCCATAGAAACGCTGTCCGCGCGGACGTGTTTCGATATTCGTATCCGCAATCGAACGCCCCGGTCGGCGCGCCGACCGGGGCGTTTTTCTTACCTGGAACCGGCATCATGGAAACATCGCCAGGGGCAGGACCGTGACGCATTAATACGAACCGGGTGGGCCACTTTCGAGTGATGAAAAGTTGGGGTTGACCCACTTGTTACAGTGACTCGGTCAACACCGGTTTTCTGCCGCCGGAGAGGTTGAATATGGCTTTCAGCCAAAGGATTCTTTTCCCATCGTTAACCTGGGGCGTCGGTCGCCTTCGGCTCCCTGTGCCCCGGGGCTACGATGAATTTGGCCTTCGGCCAAGGCGTTTCGAAAGGTCCGTGTAGATTTCACATGGTTGACGGTTGACAAACGACAGGAAAACCGGAAGAAACGTATTGCGCTACAACACCAAGTCTTCAACACCCTAGAGCCGCTCTACCCATAGCGCCCAAAAAACGATTCGCGGCGCCGCCCGACATCCAGGTGGGCGGCATAGGTAGGTCGGTTTTCCGAACGGACCGCGCGCAACCTCCATCGCATGCCCCTGTGCGTAACAAAGCAACGCCTTAGCCGCTGCGAACAGGCAGAAAGATGCCGCTCGGTAAGGTGACGGTTCGAGTCGCCTTCCGCGCACGAGAAGTCGGGGTGTCAACGTCGCACCTTCCCGGCCCCGCCATTTGCCGTGACGGCCTTTCGCTACACGAAGTTGACTCGTGAATGCAAAATATACGAAAAAACACGGGTCTAACACAGGGAGTCCAAAACCCCGTGAGCGGTTACGCCTCGCGGTTGCCCTGAGCGATCGCGAGAAGAAGTAACAGCTCCTGATTGGTGCCCGGCGTCCCTCCTTGGGATGCCGGGCTTTCTAATGCGCGCCACGTCGGTGGGGGTGATGGGAAAAAAACGCATTGGCCCACTCGTGGGCCGAAACGAGATCTTTCGTAACAGTTTAGCCAAATGCAGCCGCTTGCCGGTCGCCAGACCCCCATGGGCTTGTCCCAATGGGTGAATCAGTCTCCCAGCTACAGCGGCTGTGGAACCGCACTAGATTCTCAGGCTGCCCCATACGCGCATATTTCGAAGCGAACAACGGAGGGCGAACTTCCTCCCCGGTCGCGACGGCAATCCGCGAATTGAGCAAACCAACGCAACGGGGCGCCGGTTGCTCACGTTCCGAGCAGATCAGCGATCCGTGCTGGCGTCACGGGTTGAATCAAGCCGTGCTCGCAAATGATAGCGGTAATCAGGTCGGCAGGCGTAACATCGAACGCGGGGTTGTAGACAGCGACTTCCAGCGGTGCCAATTGGACGTCGGCAATATGCGTGATTTCACGGGGCTCCCGCTGTTCGATCGGAATCTCGTCACCCGACTTCAGGTCCAGATCGAAGGTGGATTTGGGCGCGGCGACGTAGAAAGGGAGGTCGTGGTACCGGGCGAGGACGGCGAGCCCGTAGGTGCCGATCTTGTTGGCCGTATCACCGTTGGCCGCGATGCGATCGGCACCCGTGATCACCGCCTGCACGCGCCCGGAGCGCATCACCTGGGCCGCCATGGAATCACAGATGAGAGTGGTAGCAACGCCGCGCTGGGTCAGTTCCCACGTGGTCAGCCGGGCACCTTGCAAGAGCGGACGGGTTTCGTCAGCGTAAACATGCAGACGCTTCCCTTGCTGGTGAGCCATGTAGATAGCCGCCAGCGCGGTGCCGTACTCGGCGGTCGCCAGCCAGCCCGCGTTGCAGTGGGTCAGCACGCCCATGCCATCACGGAGCAACTTGGCGCCGTGCAAACCGATCGCGCGACACGTGGCGCGATCTTCGGCATGGATCGCCCGGGCTTCATCCAGAAGTTGTGCCAAGATGTTGCGTGGCGTCATTTGGTCGCGCAGCGACGCGGCCCGCGCCCGCATGCGGCTGAGTGCCCAAAACAAGTTGACGGCGGTTGGGCGACTCGCGGCAAGACGATGGATCGTGTCGTCAAGGGTGGTGAAGAAGGCATCGTCCGAGCCCATGCTTGCCGGCCGTGTGCCCAAAACGACCCCGTAGGCGGCGGCAATGCCGATCGCCGGAGCGCCGCGAATCTGCAGCGTACGGATCGCGTGCCAGACCGACTCGATATCCCGGCATTCGATCACGCGGCACGTCCGTGGCAACGCGGTCTGGTCCAGCAGCGTCAAATACCCTTCCGGACCGCCGTGCCACGAGAGGGCTTCAAGTTTGGCGTTCATCGGCGTGGATCTGCTCCTGCAGTCGAGCGTCCTTGCGGGCTATTTTCTCCAGCAGCGACGCTTTGAATCGCGTCAGTCGCTCAGCAAGTCCCG
>CAZSOG010000451.1:0-5233 GCA_964607555.1 uncultured Pirellulaceae bacterium
AGACCGGCTGGACTTCGCGTTCGAAATCGAACCCGCGCGCCGGCCCGTACCAAGGCCGTATCGACTCCGGCTCACGCCCGAGTGCCGCCGTGAATTTCGCCGGTGGTGCCGCGTCATGTGGTGTCTCGTGGCAACCGACACACGAGATCGACTCGCCCGGCATGGCCGTGTACCAACTTCGCATGAGCTGAACCGCCTTGTCTTCCCGATCAAGCGGCTGCAACGCAATCGGCGTGTTGGCGGGAACACGAAATAGTGCCGAGCCGTCCGCCGCGACGTCAACGGTCCCCAAGATGCGCATCACTTCCCAGGGACCGCCATAACCGACCTTGTCGGGACCGGCAAGACCCGGATAACCAAAGTCGTAAGCGACGACCCGCAGTTTCTTGACCGTGCCGCGCGGCACGCCGCGCAGCCCGCGTCCGGAGTAGACGTCGCTCACATAAACGACCGCGTCCTTGCGCGTCGTATCGATCCGATCGGGAATCATCGGCGGGCGGGGCCGCGGTTGAACGGGCGTCGGCTCCAGCAATGCCCATCCCGGCGCGCGGCGTAGTTCGACCAAATTGTCAAATACGTCGGCCAAATAAATAGCCCAGTCAGCTTCCGGGTGTAACTGCGCCGCAACCAGAAAGTACTTGTCGCTGAGTGGGTATGGATGCAGGAACTTCGGCCAGTCGTTTTGCACCAGGTTGTCCCGAACGACCGGCTGGATCGTCTCGCCACGTCCCGAGATTCGCTGCACCAAACCGTCGGCGCCATGCCACCCTTCATCCACATCGAGCAGCGCCAGTTGGCCCATTCGATGCGGTCCATGGTACCCGGACAAGATGGAAATCAGGCGATTGGATCGGCCCGGAAGCGGGCGCGTGAAATAGAGTGAATTCGGGTACCAAGTATTCGACCCGTAGACCGCGCGCTGCGCCGTGCCGTCCGGGTTCATCACCATGAGCTCGCGAACATAGATGTGCACGATACCCGTGTAATCCCAGCGATTGAACAGGACTTGACCGTTGGCCAGCATCGTGGGGTGAAAATTGTGATCTTGATCGTAACACAATCGCCGGACATGCGTGCCGTCGGCGTTCATGATGAACAGATTCGTGACGAGCTTTTGGCCATGCCAACACGGGACGGACTGGTAACACGCGGTCGAGCCGAAAATGATGCGACCATCGGGCAAGTACATCGGATCCATGCAATCGACTTCTTTCGGCAGCCGCGATACGGAGTGCGGCGACCCGCCATCGATACCGATCTCCCATATTTTCCAGTTCGTGGCGTCCGAGTGCGTGAACAGGAGTCGGTCCGCATCGTAGTTTAGCTCCAATTCGCCCACATAGCCGCCATCGTTCGGTCGATAGACGGTTTCCAGGGGAGCGTCCGGGATCGCGGGCTTGAACGACGCGATCTCGTCGTGCCAGCCAGTTTTCGGCAGCGAACTGTTGCATTCGTGATTGCTTGGCATCCCAAGTTGTTCGTAGTACTTGGTGACGGGCACGAACCGCTTGCCAATTCGGCGCCGCGCGTCATATTTGCGTTTGACGACCAGAAGGCGCAGGTCAGCCAAAAGCGGATTCGCGCGCAGCGCCGCGTCACGCAGTGTGGCCAGCGGTCGATCCACGGCCACGCCCGCCTTGTCCTGCCGCGCTATCTTATTCAGTCGATCCAGATACCGGGCACCGTCCGGATACCGATCGCCGTAGGTCGCCATCAGATCCTGAACGGCGTTTCGCACCTTCTGGATCCGCGCCGACGTGGTGTCGCGGCTGGTTTCCGCGGCCGCGGTCGTAACGGCAACACAGCTTGCTACAATCAGAATCAACACTCGGCACGTTTGCTTCATCGCCATGCAAATATCCTCGCGTCTGGTAGTCGGTGCGGGCCTCCCGCATTAGGTCTCTAATGAGGCGACGTCTCCCACCAACTGACGCATGCCCAGGCTCCTGTGCCGTGCCGTTCCAGGTGCGGCGGATTCCTCCCAAAGGAACGCTGGTTTTGCACCATGCGCGCCGCCTCGAAGGCACGCCGACCGCTGCTTCGTCCACATGATGTTATTGTAGCATAACCGCGGATGTCGCCAAACCGCATTGGGCGGACCGGCAGGCCGTTTGTTCCGGGGCTTGACTGATGGTATCATGAGCTGCCGGCCACGACGCGGTCCCGATCGAGCACCGCGGCATGCGTCAGGCATGCCCCGAATCAACCTTAGGTTTCGCAATTCAGTCTCCAGGCGTATTGGCCAACCATCTGTCCTCGAACGTAGGAGTGTTTCCCATGAGTCAACAACCGTCTCGGTCCGACAGAACTCGACGTGGTTTCTTGAAAGAGATGGCAGTGGCATCGGCGACGGTCGCCGGCGGTCTGAGCTTGCCACGTTCGGTCCACGCCGCCGGCAGCGATCTGATCAAGTTAGCGTTGGTCGGCTGTGGTGGGCGTGGGACCGGTGCCGTGAGCAATTGCTTCAGTGTGCGTGACGGCAACGTGAAGCTGGTGGCGATGGGAGATCTCTTTGACGACCGCCTGCAACGCTCGTTGAAGAGTCTGAAGAAGCGTTCTCCCGACCGTGTCGATGTTCCACCCGAGCGTCAGTTCCTTGGTTTTGACGCATATAAACAGGTGCTTGCCACCGACGTCGATGTTGTGATGTTCACGACGCCGCCCGCCTTCCGTCCGATACATTACGCGGCGGCAATCCAGGCCGGCAAGAACGTATTTCTCGAGAAACCGTGTTGCGTTGACGCGCCGGGGTATCGCCTGCTGATGGAGACCAACAAGGTCACGGATGCCAAGGGCCTGAAAGTCGCTGTCGGCCTGCAACGCCGACATAGCAAGGCCTACCTGCCGAAAATCGAGCAGATTCGGGACGGCGCCGTCGGTGACCTGGTCCTGGTCCGCGGCTACTGGAACGGTGCATTCATGTCGAGTGGGTTCAAGGATCATCCGAATGGCATGGGGGAAATGGAGTTTCAGATCCGCAATTGGAACTTCTTCCGATGGATCTCTGGTGATCATATTGTCGAACAGCATGTGCACAATTTGGACGTGTGCAACTGGGCCAAGGGCGATCATCCCATCGAAGCCAACGGCATGGGTGGCCGCTTGGCACGCATAAATGCGGCCCAGTTCGATCACCACTTCGTCGAGTTCACGTACCCGGACCAGAGCCGACTGTACAGCCAATGCCGGCAGATGGCCGGTTGCTGGGATCGCGTTCACGAGGCCGTCCACGGCACGAAAGGAATCATGGACCTTGGTACCAACGGCAGTGACGGTTACGTGAACGAACACGCCGATTTGCTCAAAGCGATTCGCACTGGCAATAAACTGAACGACGCGTGGCATGGGGCAACAAGCAGCATGACCGGCGTACTTGGCCGCATGGCGACCTATTCGGGCCGCGTCGTGAAATGGGATGACGCGGTCGCGCAAGGCCCCAACGAGCTCCCGAAGACGTTTGCGTTGGATGCCAATCCACCGATCATGCCAAACGCGGAGGGTGGCTACGACGTACCGGTGCCGGGCGTGTATCGACCGTATTGAACCGCGTATTATGCACGTTGCGAATTCTTCCTTAGTTGCCTGCCACGAAACTGAGTCGGCAGGCCATTTGCCCGCTTCTTCGACGGACGTGGACGTCCATCGTACGCGTTTGAAACCATGTTTTGGGACGGATTCCAAGGACGCCGTAAAGTGTGGGCCTGGGGAGCGGACCTCCACGTGCTCCGGCGAGTCGGCGGGTTGTTCGACTTGCACGGGTCGGCTCAGAGTCGAAGAACTGTTCCGCTCCTTCTAATCCATTCGTTGGTCCGAAATCTCGATATCGTCGACGTAGAGTGTCGCCGGTCTTGGACCCCGGCTGTAGGCAGTGAGACCGATTTCCAAGCTGTTGTAAATCGAGTGTGACAGGGGCAAAGTCTGGCCGTGTGTGTCGATGAGCTTCTTCCCGTTCTGCCAAAGCTGGACAATGCCGTCGTGTTTCTCGGACAACGTCACGTGAAACATCAAGTGCACCCATTGCGCCTTGGGAAAATCGATTTGCCTGCCTCTTGGTTGGCGGTACGTGGGCTTGGCGCCCCACTTCAATTCGACTTCCGCGTATCTTCCGCCCGTGATGATGATCCGAATGCCCGGGTGTTGATAGAACCAAGTGGTTTCCAAGTCCATCACCGTTGTGGGCATCCCGGAGTCCCGGGGAATGAAATACCACCCGGAGAACCATACGTCGTCCCCCTTCACGAAGTGCATCAGTTCCGTGTCCAGCGAGGCTTTGGCTGTAGTCATCCTGGACGATTTGGCCACCGAATACGTCTTCAGCGCGCCTTGACCCCCATGAACGATTTCAGATGTTGGCGCCACGCGATTGTCCTGGAAATCGGAATTGCCCTTCAAGATGCGTGCGCGCAAACGGACGTAATCCATCACCGTCGGCGCGATGGGCGACAGCAGGCTCATGCTGGTCCAACCGCGCTTGATATTGATCAGTTGGCGGATCGTTTTGGCGCCTTCGAAGTTTTCCACGAAATGCCGCTTTACCGAGTAGAG
Source organism: uncultured Pirellulaceae bacterium (assembly GCA_964607555.1). Lineage (GTDB taxonomy): Bacteria > Planctomycetota > Planctomycetia > Pirellulales > Pirellulaceae > JAJSAJ01. The sequence goes on from CAZSOG010000451.1 coordinate 4,546, forward strand.
TTTCCCATCGGGGCCCTTGCGAAAGACCTTTCCCGTGCGCTCGACGTAATTCTTCTTGTAGTAATCGGGGTCGTACCCTTGCTTCATGAACACCCATTTCCCGGATCGCTGATCGACGCGGTAAATCCCACCGCGGTAGAGCTTGTAGGATTCGCCCTCCGCCACGAACGAGGTCTCGACCTCGGCTTCATCAACCGGATCGATCACGCGTCCCGGCGCCTGGCCCGCCTGGGTGAAAGCAAAGCAGGCAACGTCCAGCACCAGTAAGCCTCCGACAAACCATCGTTTCACGATCGGGCTCCTTGTTGTGTAAAGTGGCTGGTCAGCAGATCGGCAACCGCCCGGTTCATTGATTGTTACCCGACATGGACAGCCGCGGTTTCAGGACGGCTTCGACAGCGTTGGGGATTCATCGGAGGGTGGCATGAACGGATCCTTGATTCGGTGTGACTCTCATGGGAGCAGCAGACTACTTCCCCACGCAATCCTTCTCCTTGAGGCTCACGCATACCGGCGGCTGGACGTTAAAACGCGTCGTGATCCACAGTTCGCCAGGACGACGCTCGAAGATCGATGGATACGACAACCAGGCCCCACGCTGGCGCGCGATCACGATCGGTTTGGTCCACGTCCTGCCGTCGTCTTCCGAGAAGGCCAGCGATAGCTCTTCGCGGTGCCAACTGACAGG
>CAZSOG010000452.1:0-5229 GCA_964607555.1 uncultured Pirellulaceae bacterium
CTAACGAGGCGTTGCCTCCAACCAGCTGACGCATGAGCTGGCTCCCGTGCCACCTCGTCACCGCCGGGTTTATCCCGGTGGAACGGTGATTCTGCACTACCGCGCCGACCACACCACGAACGGTCCGTCACCGCCGGGTTTATCCCGGTGGAACGGTGATTCTGCACTACCCGCGTCCTTCGCCCGACATCGACTCCCGTGGCAAGGGCTGAGCCTCGTCCCAAGAACTTGACTCACGATCAACGAATTTTCCGCCATAAGGTTTCTCATGCGGGCGGCCCTTTTACTCAAGCTCCAGCAGGCCCTCGATGGCGTCGATCAGGATCTGGTAATCGCGTGTGATGGAAATTTCCTGGCTTTGGCCCGAGCGAAGGTCCTTGACCTGGCAGGTCCCTTTGGCCAGCTCATCTTCACCGGCGATCAAGGCGACGCGGAACCCACGGTGATCGGCGTATTTGAGTTGTTGGCCGATCCGTTTCGGGTCCGGGTACAGCTCGACACCAATCCCACGTGCCCGGATCTTACCGGCCAATTCCAAGTACTGGGGCAGTGCATCTTTCGCGAAATAGGTCACCAGGACCGGAGCGGGCGTTCGGGTCGACTCGATCATGCCAAGCTCTTCCATGGCGGCGAGCAAGCGGTCCAAACCGAGCGACGCGCCGATACCGGGCAGCTGTTGTTTCGTGTAGAGTTCAGCCAGGTTATCGTACCGCCCGCCGGAGCAGACGCCCCCGATTGACGGCAGGGGGTCGAGGAACGTCTCGAGCACGATCCCGGTATAGTAGTCCAATCCGCGCGCGATCGCGACATCCAGTTGCAACTGCTGTTCGGGCATACCGGCCGCCCGCGTGCCGGCCACGACGTCGCGCAGGTTGGCCACGCCCGCCTGGCCACGTTCGCTCGTGCCGACCAGGCTATCCAGTTGAGACAATATGTGGTCATTATCACCGCCGAGCTCGGCCAGCTTGAGGATTTCCGCGGCTTGCTCCGCGGTCGTGCCCGCCGAACGTTCCATCTCGGCAATCACCTTTTGGACGCCGATCTTCGGCAGCTTGTCCAATGCCCGCAGGACCGGGGTCGATTGGTCCAGAAGGTCCAGGCGTTCCAGCAGGCCATTGAGCACCTGGCGGTTATTCACGTGGATGGTGAACTTTTCAAAGCCGATCGCGATCATCAGGTCGTGGATGACGAGTGCCGTTTCTATGTCGGCCGCGACGCCGCGCGTGCCGATCGTGTCGAAATCACATTGCATGAACTCGCGATAGCGGCCACGTTGCGTATTCTCACCGCGCCACACGGCGGCGATATGGTACCGCTTGAAGGGCGTGCCAAGTTCGTTGATGTGCTGCGCGGCGAAGCGCGCGAGGGGTACGGTAAGATCAAAACGCAAGCCGACGTCGCGGCCGCCGTGGTCCACGAATCGATAGAGCTGCCGATCGGTCTCAGCGCTCCCCTTGCCAGTCAGCACCTCCAGGTACTCAAGTGCCGGCGTGTCGATCGGGCTGAAACCATAGGAACGGTAGACGCGTCGCGCGACATCGATCAGTTGCTCGCGCGGCATCATCGCCGCGGGCAGGTAGTCGCGAAACCCCTTGAGCGTGCGTGGCGCAATGCGGACCGGCTTGGAACCGGCTTTCTGGGATGGATCGTTTTTTTGCATCGTGAATCTCTCATGCGGAAGGTCCGCAACCCAAAAGGGAGTTTCAGCTCCAACCAAATGACGGATCCCCGCGCGGTTGTGGCGTTCGGGGGAGCCATGTTCGGGGTGCGATGTACGACGGACATCTTTGTCCGTCGGCACCCTGTCCACAAACCATGCGTAGTTCGATACGAGAACGTGACTCGGTAGAGCCTATGACGCGGGCGTCCATCGTACAAGTGTGAGGCCTGCATGTGGGATACGTTGTAAGTGGTTGTCCGCGGCCGTTCAGCTCAGGACCGGCAGCGCGCTTGGCCGGGGTCCACGAATGTCTTGCCCCGGTTTTTGCAGGACCGCTTCCACGTATTCCCGAATCTGTTCGGGCGTCTCAAAGTACCGTTCATAGCACCAGTCGTCATCGTATTCGCAGCTGTCGGTGGTATAATCACGGCAGATCTGGGGCCGCGTCTCATACGCGCCGCAGCGGTTGTCCGGCTGCAAGTGCTTGCATCGAGTATGCACCAACAGGTACCAATCTTCATCCTCGGTGAAGACCGTCGCGTGCTCGTGCAGCAAGTACCAGCGAATGAACTCGAAATCCTTGAATTTCTTCGGTTTCTCGATCGGTAACGCAAAGTAGCGGCAGCACTTCGCCGGACAGAATTCGCACAGGATCTGGCCGGGTTTCAGCTGCTCGCGGGTCGGTTTTTCCTGGGTCGTGGAAATCATGGCTTGAGATTACCCTCGTGGATTCTGTCAATAAGTTGCATTGTGACGCGCACTCACAGAGATTATCAAACGCCGCGCCTATTGACCAGTTGACCGGAAGACCATAAAAGTCTATCGCTGGATAGTTGATTACATGCCGACAGCAGACGCAGGAGGACGAGTGTGGAAGTCATCATCACCGCCGTGGGGCCGGACAATGTTCGCTTGGCCGATCCGATCGTGCATTTTGTCAGTGGCCAGGGGGCCAATATCACCGAAATCCAGATGTACAACCACGACACCGAAGCGGTGTTCGCCATGGTCCTGCGAATCGACCTTGAAGACGCCAAGCTGGGCCTGCTGCGCAAAGCCATGGCCCAGATTGGCGCGCATACAAAACTGTCGATCCGGATCTGGTCCCCCGACCTGTGCATCGATCGCCCGCGGTTGGCCGTCTGCGTGACGCATCGGCCGGAACCGCCGCTTGCCTTGATGCGCGCGATTCGAGACGGTCAAATCAGGGCACAAGCGGCGGTCATGATCGGAAATCGTCCGGCCTGCCGTGGAATTGCCGAGCAATTTGGCGTCGATTGGCACATGATCGGCGACGACCGCGGCCAGCCCGACACCGAAAGGATGGTCGAGTTGTTCGATCATTACCAAGTGGATTACGTCGTGCTGGCCCGTTACATGCGCGTGCTGCCACCCGCCACATGCTGGAAGTATGCCGGCGGACGGATCATCAATCTGCATCACGGCCTGCTGCCCAGCTTTCCCGGCCTGCGTCCCTACCATGATGCGTTTGCCGGCCGCATGCTGACCTACGGCGCGACGTGCCACTTTATCGTTCCGGAATTGGATGCCGGCAACCAGATCATTCACCAGTCCACATTCACGGTCCCGCCCGGCATGAAACTGGACGATATCATCCGTGTCGGCCAGGAAGACAACGAGCCGCAATGCCTGGTTGAGGGCGTCCGGCGCGTGGTCGACCGCGAAGTCAAACTACACTTTCATCGAGTCGTGGCGCGGAAATAACCGGCCGTTGCGTGTGGTCTGGCGACGCCGACTATCGGACGACACCGGTCAGGCCTGGCACGACGGCCGACGTCGGCCGCGGCTCGGCAAAATCGTGCGACAAGACCTCCTGCTTGCCGACAAAAAAAGTGCAGAAGTCGGCAACGACCAGATTGTACGTCTCGGCCGTTTCGGTCGGCTCCACGAATCGTACCTGCGTCGTGCCGTTGATCGTGTGCAGCTGCATTCCGGATCGTAATCGACGTGCTTTGATCCAGCCGTCGCCGGCAACCCAGAACAAATGCCCACCGGTGGTCACCCAGGATTCCGTCCCGGCGGAAACCCGTACCAATTCGGTGGCCGGACGCACGGTCGTGTGCAGAACCGGCTTGAACGCCAACTCGCCCGTGTCCGGGTCCTGCGCGAGTACCAAGTCGCCGACCTCAATCTGCTCGATCGGAACCAGCCCTTGGAGTGCGCGGACCGGGGTCCCCTTCGCCAGGCACTCGCCGCCACGGGTTTGGACTGCTGGAGCGCGCGTGGGAATGACCTGGAGTCCACGCGAATAAGATACCAACTCCGGTTTCTGATCCCCGGTCGGAGCTTGACGTTCGGTTTCCTGGGTCCACCATTGCCACCAGTACCCCGGATCCGAGGCGCGTGGCATTCCGCTCACGGCCCCAAGGAGCGTGCCGGCCCGTCGGTTCCACTCGAACGTGCCGGCGTTGCGTCGTGATGTCAGGTCGATCGCCGCGAGTTCGAACCGAGCGATGCGGCGCAGAGCAATGCCCAGTGCGGCTGGATCTCTTGTCCGTCGTGACGGAACATAATTTGTATCGACAACGGCCAACTCGCGACTCGCGCGCGCCTCCTGCTGCAACACCACGCGGTGAATGAGGCGTCCGTTGGAATCCCTGGCGATATCGGTACTCGTCAAGATCGGTGAGCGCATCGTATCGAGCAAGAACGGTACGAAGTCTCCCAGCGGGCGCTGCTTCAGTTGGCGCGCTGCTTCATGGCGGACCTCTGGCCATGGCGACAACATACCCTGCCGGGTGAGTGCCAGAGACGATTCAACGCCCGGCATGGTTGCCAATGCATCGAGCACGGCCAGTGCCGCCGCCGGACTCCGAGTTGCAATCGTCGACTCCAGGGCCGGAATTGCGTCGGGGTCGCTCATCGTGCGGATCTTCGCCAGTGCCGCGAGCCGTTTCGATTCGTTGCTCGATTTCAAGTCTCTCGTCACCTGCCGCAGGCGGGGCTTCCAATCCTCGATAGCCGTGTGCAGCGCGTCTTTTTGTTTTTCGATTTCTTTAAGTACCGAGCGATGGACCCATGTCCCGTTCACTCGCCGGAAGCCGAGTTGTTCGCGTGCCTCGACATTCGCGGAGTCCATCTCAAGGACCTGATAGAAATGAGCTCGAGCCTGCTCTTTCAAGCCATGGCCGCGGCACCAGGTGGCGAGCTTCATTCGGTCAGCGGCCGTCTTGCCAATCCGGGCACGCCGCAGTTGATACTCGTCCATCTCCGCGTCTTGCCCAACAAGTTGCGCTACATTGTCCACGGCAATCCATTGGTCCCTGTACCGGACAAGTCCCCGATGCCACTTGGCCGGCAAATAGTCGGGGTCCGCCTTGCAGGCTTCGTCTAGCAACTCGGCGCGTTGTGCCGCCTCGCCATAGATCTCGCTATGCAGCGCTTCCCGCACCAGCGCCTCCGCCGGACTCGATTGCACCGCCGGACCCGCCGCGACAGCGGCTGCCACCGTCGTCATGAAAACACCGATCGCGGCAACAAACCAACTCCCGCAACTATGCCGCCGCCACTTTGAAATGTCCTGTGCTAGTTCGACCAGCGGGAGAACG
>CAZSOG010000453.1:0-5227 GCA_964607555.1 uncultured Pirellulaceae bacterium
GGGGGGGGGGGGGGGGGGAGACGTTTTTTGTTCATCTGGGGAGGCCGCAGCACGTGTTCTGCGCGGCTCATTTCATCACGTTTGACGGAGCCGTGTGCGAGCCGATCCACGGGCACAACTATCGCGTGACGGTCGACATCGAAGGGCCGCTGGATGAGAACCACTATGTGATCGATTTCGTTGCCTTACAGACGTGGATCAGTGCGATTCTTGGCGAACTCGATCATCATATTCTGCTGCCGACGGGGCACTCGATGATCCACGTCGACGCGGGCGAAAACGAAGTCGAAGTGCGATTCGAGGACCGGCGTTGGGTCTTTCCGCGCGTGGAATGCGCGCTGCTGCCAATGCCCAACACGACCGCCGAGCTGCTGGCACGCTACATCACCAATCGGCTCCTCGAGGTGATGACACAACACGGCCAGCCCCGTCCCGCTCGGCTGCGTTTGGCGGTTGATGAAAGCGACGGCCAGTGGGGGGGATACGAGGTCCGAGGTACGTAGACATGACGCAATCCTGATTCTCGCCTTAAACTTCCCACTCTGCCTGACCGATATATTAGACCGGTAGCAAATCATCTGCGTGCTGAGCGTGCGCCCTGATTTCAACCAGGAGAACGTCGTGTCCAGTTCCAACATGCGCAAAGCCGCAATTCTACTGACCAGTCTGCCGGAGGAAGAAGCGGCGCTGGTCATGAGTCGCTTGAAGCCCAAGCAGATCGAAGCCGTGTCAATTGAGATCGCACGACTCGATCATGTGACGGGTGACGAGCTGGAATCGGCAATCTACGAGTTTGCGGACGCGAATCCGAACGCGCTGGTCAGTGCTTCGGGCGGTCTGGACCGGGCCAAGGCGCTTGTGCAAAAAGCGTTGGGAAAAGAGGCCGGCGACACGCTGGACAATGTCCAACAGACAATTGAAGCACTGCCGTTTGGTTTCTTGAAAAAGATCGATCCGCAGAACCTCGTGACGTTCGTCAATGACGAGCATCCGCAGACCATCGCGCTGATTCTGTGCCATTTGCCACCCGCTTATGGCGCGCAGGTCATCGCGGCGTTGCCGGTGGACCGCCAGTTGTCGGTGATTGAGCGAATCGCGGCGATGGGGCAAACGAATCCCGAAGTCATTCGGGAAGTGGAGGCCGGGTTGGAATCGCGGATGGAGAGCCTGACCGGTCAATCGTACGAAAACGCCGGTGGCGCCCCCACGGTTGCCGAGATCTTGAACGTGACCGATCGTGCCACGGAGCGGAACTTGTTGGAGAACCTGGCCCAAGAGAATCCGGACCTGGTCGACGAAATTCGGCGACTGATGTTCATTTTCGAGGACATCGGTAAACTGGGGGACAAGGACGTTCAAACGGTTCTCAAGAATGTCGAGAGCAGTCAGTGGGCCGTCGCGCTCAAGGGTGCCAGTGCCGAGTTGAAAGAGAAGATCCTCGGCAACATGTCGCAGCGGGCCGCCCAAATTCTCCAGGAGGAAATGGAGTATGCGGGTCCGGTACGCGTCTCCGAAGTCGAGGCCGTTCAACAGCAGATCGTCGATATCATTCGCCGCCTCGAGGACGCCGGTCAGCTGTCGACGCACGCCGAGGAAGCTGACGACGAGATGATCGAATAGCGGTCGCGCGACCCTCAACTTTTGGGGTCGGCGCTGCCCATCTTCAACTTCCGGCCAATCGCTTTATGATTAGATTCTTAGGCGGCCACATGCGCGCACCGTGCGTGCATGTTTCGAAGCGAACAACGGGAGCGCTGCGGAATAAGGGTATACTTCCTTGTGGGTTGCGGGCCTCCCGTGTTAGAGGGGCTCTCGTATGCCGTGGCGCGCCCCGGTATTCTAGCGACGCGTGCTCGGTCCGCAGGACCGTTTCGGGTGCGGTTGCACGGATGCCCATCGTCCCGCTCGGCGTACTCACTTCGTTTCTCCATTGAATTCAGGATCGCTCGTGGCCAAGACCCCGATGATGCAACAGTACATGGACGCAAAAGCCGCGTGTGGAGACGCGCTTTTGTTGTTTCGCATGGGCGACTTCTATGAGCTGTTCTTCGAAGATGCAAAGACTGCCGCAGGCCAGTTGGGACTCACGCTGACCAGTCGTGACAAGGGGGAGAACCCCATCCCGATGGCGGGTTTTCCCTACCATCAGCTGGATAGCTACTTGGCCAAACTGATTCAGCGCGGGTTCCGCGCGGCGGTTTGCGAGCAGACGGAGGACCCCAAGCAGGCCAAGGGCTTGGTGCGGCGCGAGATTACGCGCGTGGTTTCGCCAGGCACGTTGACCGACGACGCCCTGCTCGACCCGCGCGAAAGCAACTATCTGGCGGCGATCGCCTGGGCACCGGGCCCGGCGCCGGACAGCGCCGGGTCGGTCGGCATCGCCTGGGCCGATCTGTCAACCGGGCGGTTTCTCGCGGCGACCTTCCCGGCCGGTCGGCTGGCGGACGAGTTGACGCGCATTGGCCCGTCCGAGTGCCTCATTCCGGAAGAATCGGACGGCGTTCCGGAGCACTTGACCGAAACCTGCATGGTGACCCGGCGTCCGGCATGGGCATTTTCGTACGAGTCGGCCCAGCAGTCCTTGGCCAGACAATTCGAAACTGCGGGACTGGAGGGGTTCGGGTTTACCGACCGCGATGCGCCCGCCGTGCGCGCGGCGGGCGCCGTACTGGACTATCTCCAGGAGACGCAAAAGACGTCGCTGGACCACTTTGACTCCCTGCGCCGCTACCACGTTGGCCATTTCCTCGAGATTGACGAGGCAACGCGACGCAGTTTGGAGGTCACACGCACGCTCCGCGATGGCCGGCGCGAAGGTAGTTTGTTGGCCGTTATTGACAAGACTGTGACGCCGATGGGCGCGCGTCTCCTGGCCGATTGGATCGGCGCGCCATTGACCGATCCGGACAAGATCAGCACGCGGTTGGATGCGGTCGAGGAGCTCTTGCGCGAGACGCGTGGGCGCGGCGAGCTGCGGGACGCACTGAAGGGCGTTTATGACATCCAACGGTTGCTGGCGCGCGTTGCCACGGGGCGCGCCAGCCCACGCGACTTGGGCATGATTGGCAAAACGTTGGCATGCCTTCCGGAGATCAAACAACGGTTGCAAGACCGCGCGGCCTCGTTATTGACGGAAGTTGACCGGAACCTGGACAGTTGCCCGGACCTTCGTGCACAACTCGAGGCGGCTTTGGCCGACAGCCTGCCGCTGGCGGTCAAGGAGGGTGGCATTATTCGGACCGGTTATGACCAGAACCTGGACCAGTGCCGCGAGCTGGCCGCGGGTGGGAAACAGTGGATCGCCCAGTATCAGGCCAGCGAAACGGAACGTACCGGGATCGCGACCTTGAAGGTCGGCTACAACAAGGTCTTTGGTTACTATATTGAAATCACCAACACCAACCGCGAACGGGTCCCCGACGACTATATCCGCAAGCAGACGTTGAAGAACGCGGAACGCTACATCACGCCCGAGCTGAAACAGTACGAGGAGAAAGTACTGACGGCCGACGAACAGGCGAAACAGCTCGAATATGATCTGTTCTTACAACTTCGCCAACGCGTGCACGACGCGGCTGCCCGGTTACGAAACACCGCCATGGCCGTGGCCATGCTCGACGTGCTCGCCGCGCTGGCCGAGCTGGCGGCACAGCACGGTTACTGCCGTCCGACGCTCGCCGAACAGCCGATACTCGACGTCCGCGACGGGCGTCATCCGGTTCTGGATGTTATCGAGCCGGAGGGGACGTTCGTGCCCAATGACACGACGATGGACCCGGAAACGGGAAATATCCTCCTGATCACCGGTCCGAACATGGCCGGCAAGAGCACGTACATTCGGCAGGTCGCGTTGCTGACGCTGATGGCTCAAATCGGCAGCTTCGTCCCGGCGCGCAAAGCACATATCGGCGTGGCGGACCGGATCTTCGCGCGGGTGGGCGCCAGTGACGAGCTGGCGCGCGGGCAGAGCACATTCATGGTGGAAATGACCGAGACCGCGCGGATCTTGAATAACGCGACCGCGCACAGTCTCGTGATTCTCGATGAAATCGGTCGCGGGACCAGTACGTACGACGGCCTGTCGCTCGCCTGGGCGATCGTGGAACATCTGCACGACCATATTCGCTGCCGAACCCTGTTCGCGACCCACTACCATGAACTGACCGATCTTGCCGGTTCCTTGGCCACGCTGCGAAATCTGAATGTCGCGGTCAAGGAATGGGAGGATCAAGTCGTCTTTCTCCACAAGATCGTGCCCGGCGCGGCCGACAAGAGCTATGGAATCCATGTCGCGCGCCTGGCCGGGGTCCCGCGCTCGGTCAATGATCGCGCCAAGCAGATACTGGCCCAACTGGAAAACGAACACGTCGATGAAGGGGGACGCCCCAAGATCGGCGCCGGACGCTCGAAACGGTCCAAAGGTGACATTCAATTGACGCTCTTCGCGCCCGTCGAGCACCCGTTACTCGAGACGATCCGCCAACTCGATGTCAATTGTCTTACCCCCTTGGAAGCGCTGCAGTTGATCCAGCGATGGCAACAAGAAATCGTGCAATAGCAACCTGTCGGTTGCCGGACCCTGGGCGGTCAGAGACCTTATGGGCGGAAATTCGATGATCTTGAGTCAAGTTGTTCGGGCGAGATTCAGCCGCCACGGGAGTTGATGTCGGGTAAGCGACGCACCTGATGCGGAACCACCGTTCCACCGGGATGAATCCGACGGTGGGGGACAGGAATATATGGGACAGGAAGATAGGGGGGCGCGGGACGCGTGTCGTGCAAAATCATGCGCTCCTCCGAGATACCAGCTTACGATCAACGCCGCGCGACACATATTACTCCTATTCTTCCCATTTTTCCTATTCTCCTAAAAGACGAAGAGACGGTCGCTGAATCAGCTGAATTCGCAGACAGGTGAATTCGCAGGCACCCTGGAATTTGACAAACTGCCAGATGCAACATGCGGATTAACTGGGCAATTGTCGGGTGTCCGCGACTCCTCTGAGAAGCCGAGACGCGCTCGTCCAATAAATAACCAAGGACTCGCGCCCGCACATCCGCCATAGGCGGATGCCACCGCTATTGGGTTGCGGGCCTCCCGCGTTAGATTCTTAGGCTGCCACATGCACGCACCGTGCGCGCATGTTTCATGACCGGGTGGACTGGCCTGTAAAAAAAGTCGAAGCCGTTACGACTAATTATGTTGCGCCGGTGCTCCCAGCTACGG
>CAZSOG010000454.1:0-5223 GCA_964607555.1 uncultured Pirellulaceae bacterium
CCGTCTCGGCCAAGGGGATCCGCCAGTTGGTTGGAGGTGGAACCTCGTTAGATTCTCAGGTTGCAGGATGCGCGCGCCGTGCGCGCATGTTTCGAAGCGACGGGCGGGAGCGCGACCGAAGGAGGACGCACTCCCTTGTGGGTTGCGGGCCACCCGCATTGGGAGACATGTTCCACGACGGCGGCAATTGCTACAGCTGCCCAAACTGCCAATAACGAGTCAGACACCGTTTCTCGCGGCAGAGCGGTTGCCACTTGCTTCTGGCGGCGGTTTTGTTCAGAATAGGGAATTGTTGCGGCGGCGGCTTGCCGAGGTGGTCCGTATTCCCGACGCGGGAGTCATGGGGTTTTCGGAGCCGTTTAGCCAGAGACGGTGCCGCCTTATTGCACGGCAGTCATTTTCACTCGAGCTCGTGGGGATTTTGGGCAAGGGGTTGCACGGCAGGAAGAACTCGTTCCCGCCCGCCATTTTCTTGCCTGCCTCGGCCTTTAAATGCTCGATTATTGGGTGCCTCCTTGCGGGCTACACTTGGCTCAGTTGTTACGAGTTTTCGATTAGCAGAGGACGACATCATGTTGAAAAAGCATTGGTTGATTGCCATGGTCTGGGTGGGGATCTTTGCCGCGGCGGGGTTGCTCGCGAAAGGACCGAAGTACACGGACCCCAATCATGCGGATGCCGACTTTGTTTTCCAAGGCGAGTATGTTGGCAACCTCACGTTGCCGCAGGGCGACACGAAGTACGGTGTCCAGATTGTGGCACTTGGGCAGGGCGCGTTTCGCGCCGTTGGCTACTGGGGCGGGTTACCCGGCGCCGGTTGGGACGGCAGTGAGCGACGTGCGGTTGAGGGACAGCGCAAGGATGACTCGGTTGTCTTCGCGACGGACCAGGTGACCGTTACGTTACGTGACGGGACCGTGACAATCACCGGTCAGGACGGGAACCAAATCGGCCGGCTGAAGAAGACGGTGCGGCGCAGTCCGACCTTGGGCAAGAAGCCCCCGGCGGGCGCCTTGGTGTTGTTCAATGGTACGAATACCGACGCTTGGGAGCCGGGACGCATGACGCCCGATGGGCTGTTGATGGAGGGGGCCACGAGCAAGGAGAAACTCCAGGACCAGACGGTCCATTTAGAGTTCCGGTTGCCGTACCAGCCCGAGGACCGCGGCCAAGGACGCGGCAACAGCGGGGTCTACCTGCAGGGACGCTACGAGGTGCAGATGCTCGATTCGTTTGGCCTTGAAGGTAAGGACAACGAATGCGGTGGTATCTACACCATCAAGGCGCCTGACGTGAACATGTGTTTTCCGCCGCTCAGTTGGCAAACCTACGATATCGAATTCACGGCGGCCCGTTATGACGCGCGTGGGAAATGCACGGCGACGCCGAAGTTCACCGTGCGTCACAACGGCGTGCTGATCCACGATAAGGTGCAGTTACCGACGAATCGCTCCACGCGTGCCGCGCCGGTCAAACCCGGGCCGGAGCCGGGGCCGTTGTTTCTGCAAAACCATGGGTGTCCGGTTCGTTACAAGAATATCTGGGTCCTGAAGAAGTGAACGTCACTACCTGCGGACGACGCGGCTTGTTGCATCGCGGCGCGGCACGGGCAACGCTCTGCTGGCGAGGCGCAGCCTGATGGCGATCCGGATTGAGTTGTTTGGCGTGGCCCGCACACGCGTCGGCCGTGACGTGATCAGCGTGCCGGCGGACGGTCCCCGATGCCTCGGGGACGTGTTGGCAACGCTGTCGGCACGCTATCCGGCACTCGCGGAAGTCTGTCTCCAGGGCCGGCAGCTGCGGGTGGGTTATGTTGCCAATATTGATGGCCAACGCTTCGTGCGCGATCCGGCGACCGTCATCCAGAACAACTCGACGCTCTTGCTGATGTCGTCGGACTGTGGCGGTTGAAGCGCTGCGCGAATTCGAATCGTCTCATCGCGGCCGCGGTTGCCACCGACCAGTGGCGGTCGAGCCGTTCGTGGCGAAAGCTCCATTCGGTCTGACGATATGAAGCAACGACGACACGCGGTTGCCACTGGCGGGCGGCAACTGGGAGATCTCCACCGGCGCGCCGGGTGGCATCACCTGAGCTGCCGGACGATCGATTTGAGTCGCATCGTTGACCGGCATGCCCTTCAGTTTCAATTTGGATGATGATGAAGGCGTCGCGGGCTTCGCGGCGTTGCTTGCAGGCCCGGGAGGGGGCGACGACGCAGTTGTCGAAGGTGGGAGCACTGCGGCGCCGGGTCCGTTTGCAACATGCGAGCGGACCGCGACCGGAGCCTGGTAGGAGGCGGGCGCGACACTGCCACCCGGGGAATTGCCAACACCAACGAAACCGGGGAGCGAACCGACCGGCGCGATCGCACCAAGTGCCGGTGGGCTGACCAGATTCGCCGGCGGCGGCTGGAGGCTGGCCGGGGCCGAGCCGGAGTTCGGTGCCACCGTCGTGCCTGTATTCTGGTTCGGCAACGCCTGGCCAGACGCGGGTGCCTGATAATACTGTCCCGAGTGTTGGTATACCGATGTCGGCGGGGGCGGGACGCGCGACGAACCAAACGGCGCGAAGGCGTTGAATGACGGCGCCGGTGCACGGCAACCGCACAACAGAATCACGGCTGCGACAGCATGGATTATCGATCGATGAGACATCGAACTGCAGCTCCTTTGCGCGGACCGGGCGGCGCGAAGCGGCGACCGGTGCTGGAAGGCCAACGAAACTCGCCCGCCAGTATTGGGCCGACAGACGCGCGTAGAGTATCTTGTTTGGCGACGTAGTCCAATACTGATTTTGGCCGCGATGTGGTTGAAGAGTTTGCCTATCTTATCTCGCTTGCGTGGGTTTCTCGGTGCGGCCCGCGCGGGCTCATTGCCAGCCTGCCGAACCCTCAGTACAATCGGAGCAACACAGGGTGATGGGCCGGCCTGGGCCCGGGCTGTTGAAAACACCGGAACATAGGAAAACTGGAGATACTGGATAATTGCGGTTTTGTTGCGCATTGGTGACGGTTGCATTGCGGCCGTTGGCGTCTGATGGTGGTTTCTTGTGTAACGCCTTCGGCGTAGATGGATGTTATGGTGCCAGGGTGGCGTCCGCCTCCGTAAGAACTACGGCGGACTTGCCCTGGGCTTTGGAGTAGAACGCCTTCGGCGTAAGGAACGTTGTCGGATGCCACGCCCTCGGTATTGAAAACGGTCGGACGCGATGTCCCCTCTTTACCGCGAAGCGGTTGCATTCCAAAGCCCAGGGTCGGTCCGCCGCAGGCGGAGCGCGCCCTGGGTTCACGTTCCACGCCATGTCCTTACGCCGAAGGCGTTACACAAGGAGAATGGCAATCCGCGACACCACACATCGACTCGACTCGCTACAAATATCACTGCAGCGACTGCGAGTTCTTATACAAGCCAGCCTGGGCCCAGGATCAGGGCCGCTGTGGGGTGATGAAGAGTTGGGGTTGACACACTTGTTACAGCGACTGGATCAGCACCGGTTTTTTAGCGCCGGAGAGGTTGAATATGGCCTTCGGCCAAGGCCTTTCGAAAGATCTCTGTATGTTCCAAATGGTTGGCTGCTGACAAACGACAGGAAAACCGGAAGAGCGGGCCAAAGGGCCAGGTGTTTGCCTAGCCCAGGCCATCGGCCTGGGAGTCAAGGCGATAATTCAGCCAAAGGGCCAACGGCCCGGCCATTTGCCACACTGAACGGTTCGTTACGCCATGCCGCAATCGCACGCTCAAGTCTGGTTGCACATCGTCTTTTCGACGAGAGCACGAAGACCATAACCACCCACGAAATAGCCTGAAGAACCGAAAAAACGGAAGCCGAGAGACCGTTAGTCGGAACGTCTCGCAAGATTCAAGAAGGACGGTACCGCCGTGACGAAGAACCTCGTAGTAGCACAGAGTGGTGGCCCGAGCCCGGTGATCAACAATACGTTGCGTGGCATCGTTGAGGCGGCATGGGACCTGGACGCTATCGACAATGTTTACGGGGCACGGCACGGCATCGAAGGGGTTCTGAAGGAGGAATTCGTGGACCTGACCGCCCAGGGACGGGAGAGTATCGGGTTGCTCCGGTACACTCCGGCGGCCGGGGCGATCGGTACGTGTCGATACAAGCTCCGTGCCGGGCAGACCGAGGATTTCGACCGGTGCATCGATGTATTGAAGGCGCACGATGTGCGTTACTTTATCTACATCGGCGGTAATGACTCAATGGACACGGCGAACAAGATCGCGGATCTGGCGCACCAGCGTGGGCTTGATCTGGTCGGCGTCGGCGCGCCGAAGACGATTGACAACGACGTGGGTGACAGCGAATTCAAGTTGATCGACCACACGCCCGGTTACGGATCGACGGCGAAGTATTGGATGCATATGGTCCAATACGCGAACGAAGAAAATGCCGGTTCATGCCCGGCGGATCCGGTGCTTGTCATGCAAGCCATGGGACGGCGAATCGGGTTTATCCCGGCCGCCGCACGGCTGGCGGACCCCGAGCGTCACATGCCGCTGCAGATCTATATGGCCGAGAAACACGTGACACTCGAGCAACTGGCCGACAACGTCAACGACCAACTGCGCCGTGAGGGACGCTGCATGCTCGTGATCAGCGAAGGGATTGCCGTCGGGGATCTAGGCGATGCGAAGGACGCATTTGGACACACCCAGTACAGCTCGAGTCAAATGACCGTGGCCCAGCGTGTGGTCAATTACCTGAATGAAGTGGGCCTATCCGCCAAGGGTAAAGCGCGCTGTAACGTGCCGGGAACGGACCAGCGTCATGCGATGGCCTACGCCTCGACGGTCGACTTGGACGAAGCGTATTACGTCGGCCGGCAGGCCGCGGTGCTCGCGGCGCGGGGCCAGAGTGGATACATGGCAACGATTCTGCGCCGACCGGGCCCGCTTTACTCGGTCTCGTACGATAAAGTCCCACTGGCCCAGGTGGCTAACAGCGAACGCGCCTTTCCGGCCGAGTGGATTACCGGCGACGGCATCGACGTCACCGACGATTTCCTGCGCTACGCCGAACCGCTGGTTGGCGACGGGATGTTGGGATTGCCCATCGTGAATCGGCGGCAACAACTGGCACGGATCGCGGCTATCCATGTGGATACCAAGCTGCCAACGTACGTTCCGCAGGCCGATCGCGAGGGTGGCGTGTAGTGCAGAATCATGTGCTCCACCCAGACGAGCTGGGTGGGGGCAGGAAGATGG
>CAZSOG010000455.1:0-5215 GCA_964607555.1 uncultured Pirellulaceae bacterium
GAGCACGGTGCGGTTTGTTAGGCCGTGGTTTGGACACCATTAGCACGGAAGGCAATCGTGGCAACGAAGAACAAACGGAAACGGGGCAAGAAACGATCCGCCAGCATTCCCGTGGCGGTGCGAGCGCGGAATCATTTCAGCCGCGGCGACTTCAAGGCGGCGTTGAAGTTCGCGAAACTCAGTTATCGCGATGCCCCCAATGCTGAGCAACGCAGTTTGTTGGAGTGTGTCTACGTGGCCCGTGCCCAGCAGTTGGCCGAGCGCGGGCAGCGGGATGAGGGGCGGCGGGTCTTGGACGAGCTTCTGACCCTTGGTATCGAGGAGCCGTCGGTTGCTGAAGTGTTGCCTGATCTATTGCTCTTGGTAGGTCGCGTGGACAAGGCGCTGGCGCGGGTGGGGGATGTGTCGGCTGAAGCGTCACTTGCGATGCAGCAACGCGTGGCGGATCAGGCGGTGCTGCACTTCGAGGACATGCCGCGTTCGATGTTGGACTACACGAAGCCCGCGGCGGCGATTCGTGACGCGATTGACTTATTGCACCAAGGCGAAGCCGATTCGGCGCGCGCGCGGCTCGCCGGTATCGACCGCAAATCGCCATTTTCCGACTGGGTGTTTTTTGTTCGTGGTCTGGCGGCTTACTACGCGCGGGACGACGAGAAGATGCACGCCTATTGGGCACGTCTGGATGCCGGTCGTGCCGCGGCACGGCTGGCCGAGCCGTTGTTCTGGTTGGCGGACCCCGAGGATTGGCATGCCACGGACAGTCGTTTGCAGCGCAAGTTGAAACAGTTGGAACGGAAGTTGACCGGTCACACCGTGCTGCCCCATCTTGCTGACTTCCGCCGGAATCTCGCGAGTGAAGTGGATGCGGAGGCCATTTTGCCATCGCTTCGCGCGTTGCTGGTCGAGCTGAAATCGGCCGATTCCGCGATCTTGCAACAAGTGACCCGTTTGGTCATCTCGCGCTTCGTTCGCGTCGGGGATCCGGACGAGCTGGACGATGCCAGGCGGATGTTGAAGCCCTTGCCGCACGATCCGAATTGGAACGCCGCGCTGGCGTTGTCCTGCGAGCGCAGTGAATGCGATTATGATTCCGAGGACGCGTTGCAGTACTGGCGGCAGTATGTCGCGGAAGTCTCGCGTCTGGACCGGCTTTCCGCCGAAGATCGGCGCGTGATCCAGGGCTTGGTATACCATCGGCTTGCCGGGGTGTTCGCGGATATGATTGACGGCGCCCGGCATTGCGAATGTGGTCAATCGCACGAGGATGAAATCGCGCAGCTGGAGCCGCATGCGCTACGGCACTTCACGCAGGCCCTTGATATCCTGCCGGAGTACCTGAAGATCTACGAGGATTTTGTCGAGTTTCACGAGGCGGCGGGACGGCCGGACGAAGCGCTCGCCGTGCGCGAACGTTGTTTGCGGCAGTTTCCGGATGATATTGGTTCGCTGCAGTACATGGCACGTGTTTGTTTATATGGCGATAATCCCCGCCGGGCGCTGGACTGTGCCCGTCGGCTGCACGAGCTGCAGCCGCTCGATGCGAACCATCGGCAGCTGCTGTGGTCGTGCCACCTCGAGGCAGCACGCCAGTATGCGTCCGAAGGCCAGGCGGATCGTGGATTGGCCGAATTCGCGCATGCGGATCGTCTGATGCCGGAACGTATGCAGGATGGCGCGGTGCTGGCACGTCGAGTGGCGTTCGCGAAGTCAACGGGCAGGGAAGATGAGGCAAACCGGCGCATCGGCGAGGCGGTCGACCTTATGGGGACCGAACGGACCGCGTTCTGGCTCAATATGGCAATCGAGTATGCCCGGTATCAGCTGCCCGAAAAAGACCAGATATTATACGAAAAACGCTGGTTGGACGGACTGGAGCGGCGGCGGCATGCCGCAACCATGGCGCGGATGTGCGCGACACTCAATCAAGAGGCTGCTGGCGGGGAACTGCTGGCGGACACGCCACTGGGCCAATTGATTGCTCGGTACCGCGCGCATTTGTTGCCGTACGTCGAACGCGGCGGCAATTTGAAATGGAATGTCGAACAGTTAACGCCGATCTGCTGGTTCTTGGTCCACGGCGGCGCGGAATCCGCCCTCAAGCGGATCGCGCGCAGTGGGCTCCGTCGGTTTCCTGACGAACCCCTGTTTCACGCATGCCGCGCGCACGGCGAGCTGAACCAGGGCCCCTATCGCGGGAACTTCTCGGTCGTCGACCGGGAGCTCAATATAACTCGCCAATTACTCAAGGACCGCCATGGCGCGAAAAATCAAGAGCTGGTCGACTTGATCGATCGCATCGCCGCGCGATACGAAAAGGCGCGGAGGATCCGCCAAATGATGCCTTTCGGTTTTAATTGGACATTCGATTTTGATGACGACTGAACGAACTCATTCGACGGGGAGTGGAAACGATGCAAGACCCTTTTGAAATACTCGGGTTGCCACCTGGTGCGGACGAGACTCGAATTCGCAAACAATACTTGAGTCTGGTGCGCCGTTATCCTCCCGATCGCGACCCGGAAAAGTTCAAGGAGATTCGGGCGGCATACGATCGATTGTGCGATCCGATCCGGCGTTGGCGGGTCGAGTTATTTGATCTCCCGGAGATTCCGGGGGACCAGGCGTACGTCAAGATGCGTGAGTCGTTACGCGCGCAACGCATTTCGCGGGAAGCGCTATTTAGCCTGGCGGAGGAATAGATGGCCGATTGGAAAGACGATCATGCGATCGTTTCCGTGCTGACCTCGTGGCTTGAATCGACACGTGGCGAGGTCGCCACCCTTGATGACACGGAAGCCAGTGACACACCGGTCGACGAGTTGCTTGAGGAAATGAGTTCCGGGCCCCTGCAATTGCTCGAGAAACTCACCTCGTTGCGGCACGAAGTCAAGTTGGCCACGAAGGCGATGCGCTCGGGCGAAGAGCGGGTCGAGGCAACCTTGTTGGCGATGCAGGCGGCGATCGACGAGTTCCGCAACATCAAGCCGCGGGAAGATCAAGCCGCGCACGAAGCTGCCGAACCGTTGATCGAAACGGTCATCGATCTGGACGAGTCGTTGCGCCGCACACGCACGGCCATCGAGTCCGCGCGACGTCACTATGTGAACGAGTCGCGGCACCAGTTACGCGACTACATGCGGCGGTTGGACGAGTTGTTTGCCACGCAGTCCTGGTGGCGACGTAAGTTGTGCGGTCCGTGGTACCGTGCCGTTCGCCATGGTGGCTTGAGTGACGTGCAACCGGATCAATTGGCCGTGTTCGACGCGATTCTGGAAGGGATCGAGATGGTCCATCGCCGCTTGCAGCGGGCGATGGACGAACAGACCGTGATTCGCATGCAGTGCGTGGGACGCCCCGTCGACCCGCACGCCATGACCGTATTGGAGGTGGTCTCGGATCCGGGGCTGCCACCCGACACGGTGTGCGAAGAGTTACGTGCCGGATATTTCTGGCAGGGAAAGCCGTTTCGCTTTGCCGAAGTCAAAGCCGTGGGACGAACAAATAATTAATGACCCGTGGGTGATGGATTCGCGCGTGCAACGCGTCATCCGATACACGGAGGAATGGGAGACTTGATAATGCCGAAGATCTTGGGAATCGACCTCGGGACGACCAACAGTGTCGCGGCAATCGCGCATGATGACAGAATTGAAGTACTCGAAATCGACGGCAGTAAACTCCTGCCTTCCGTTGTCGGACTGGACAACAACGGTAAGCTACTGGTTGGCACGGCCGCACGCAATCAGTGGATCCTTGCACCCGATCGGACCATTCGCTCGATCAAACGCAAGATGGGCTCCAAGGACAAGACGCGGTTGGGAGACCATGAGTATTCACCGCAGGAGGTCTCGGCGATCATTCTCCGGACGATCAAGGAGAAGTCCGAAGAACTGCTCGGCGAGTCGATTGAGCGGGCGGTGATCACGGTCCCGGCTTTCTTCGGCGAACAGCAGCGCGAGGCAACACGCGAAGCGGGGATCATGGCCGGCTTCGACGTGGCACGCATCATCAACGAGCCCACGGCGGCGTCACTCGCCTATCAACCGCGTCCGGAAAAACTCGAACGCTTGCTGATCTATGACTTGGGGGGCGGGACGTTCGATGTCTCCGTGGTGCAGATCGAGGACGGCATTGTTGAGGTATTGGCCAGCCATGGTGACACGCAATTGGGCGGTGACGACTTCGATCGGTTGCTGCTGGACCACGTTTGCGACCAATTCCAGGAGGAACACGAGGTCGATTTGCGCGCCGCCGTGACCGCGCGATCGCGAACGTTACACGCTTGCGAAATGGCGAAGATCCGACTCTCGGACGAGGCCTATGTGACGATCGAGGAAGAATTCATTGCTGAAAAAGCCGGCATCCCACGCCATCTGAACATGGAAGTGGCACGCACCGATTATGAACCTCTGATCGAGTCGTTGCTGAACAAAACGTTGGTCTGCGTCGACGAGGCGCTGTCCGATGCCAAGTTGACCGCAAAAGAGCTGGATCGAGTCATTCTGGTCGGCGGTGCGAGTCGAACGCCGATGGTGTATCGCATGTTGGCCGAACAGCTTGGCCGGCCGATCCACCTGGATGTCGATCCGGACCTGTGCGTGGCCGTCGGCGCCGCGACGCAAGGGGCCATGATTGCCGGCCAAGACGTCGGGCCCGTGCTGGTGGATATCACGCCTCGAACACTCGGTATCCGGTGCCTCGGCCACCTACATGGTCTGCGCACAGATCGTCGTTTCGCGCCGCTCATTCATCGAAACACGCCACTCCCGGCGTCCAAGTCGAACATATTTTTCACGGCCTATGATGGCCAGAAAAGTGCCGCGGTGGAAGTTTATCAAGGGGAAGAGGATGACGTGACCCTGAACGACCCCGTTGGCGACTTTCTGCTGGAAGGGCTGGCCGAGGTATCGAGCGGCAATGAGATCGTGGTCCGTTTTGATTTGGATCTCGATGGAATCCTGACCGTGACCGCGACCGAGCACGCGACCGGACTGGAAGAACGCGTGGTGATGGACAACGTGATCTCCCGGTTCAAGGACGAGGACCGCGAGGCGGCCCAGTCGCGGATCGAGCAAGTGTTTGCCACGGCGCGGACGCCCGCGGGGGACGCGGGTACTTCTGCCGTGACCGTGGGCACGCCGGAAACGGTCCCAACGACGTTCTCGATGGACGAGGTTCCCGAGTCGTTGCGGCCCAAGGTGCAAGGATCCAT
>CAZSOG010000456.1:0-5195 GCA_964607555.1 uncultured Pirellulaceae bacterium
TTGGTTGGGCGTGTTCTTGATTTGGATTACGTCTGGAGCGTTGAATTTTCGTGACGTCGTGAATGACGGTGGCAACGTGATTGCCGGCGTATTGGGTGCCACGCGCATATCGGCCGGTGCCTACGTGGGTGGCGGTGTCGGCCTGGCGATTTGCCTGTTGCTGTTGCTGGGCGCGTGTGGCAAGAGTGCGCAGTTCCCGCTGCATGTCTGGTTGCCGGATGCCATGGAAGGTCCCACGCCCGTCAGCGCCTTGATCCACGCGGCGACGATGGTGACGGCGGGCATCTACATGATCACGCGCTGCACGCCGCTTTACATGGCATCGCCCGACGGCCAATTGGCGGTCGCGGCGATCGGGGGATTCACCGCGTTGTTGGCCGGCCTGATCGCGCTGACGCAATTCGATTTGAAACGCGTACTTGCCTACTCCACGATCAGCCAATTGGGGTACATGTTCCTTGGCCTGGGAACCGGCACGTTGGCGGGTATTTCGGCCGGGATGTTCCATCTGTTCACGCATGCGTTTTTCAAGGCCCTGTTGTTCCTGGGAGCGGGCAGCGTGATGCATGCGATGGGCAACGTGATTGACATGCGCCGGTTCGGCGGACTGCGCCGGCGTATGCCCTATACGTACTGGACGTTCCTGGTTGGCTGCCTGGCGTTGTCGGGGATCGCCCCGCTGTCCGGGTTTTGGAGCAAGGATGCCATTGTCGCGTCGGTTCACTCGAAAGTTCACGATTTGCAGCATGAATTATCCATGCACGATTCGAGCGGGGCGTCTGGCCTGCAGACAGCCGCCGCGGGCGCGCCCGAGCCGACGGCCGTTCATCCGCTGCCACCGATGAGCAAGCGGCAATTGGAACGTGCGGCAAACGCATACCAGTGGCTCTATTACATGGCCATGTTCACCGCGTTTCTGACGGCATTGTACACGTTTCGGGCACTGTTCCTGACGTTCTTTGGCGCGGAGGAAATCCCCGCCGAGGCGGGCCACCATGCGCATGAATCACCACGTTCCATGGTCGTGCCCCTGGTTGTGTTGGCCATTTTCGCCGCCGGCGTGGGGCTCGTGCTGGACTTGAGTTATCTGAATGGGACGCACCCCTTCGCGGCCTTATTGGCGAAGACTCCGTCGTTGACCGGGGCGGTCGCCGCTACCGAAACATTGGGGACCTTTCATGCGAGCGTCGCGGCGATCAGCATGCTCATTGCCGTCGCCGGTGTCCTGGCGGCGTCTTATCTGTATTTGGGTGATCCACGTGAAGTGGCCGCGTTGAAGGAATGGATGGATTTCCAGCCACTGCTCCGATGGACCGATGGGGACACGATCACGCGGCTGGGCCGGCAACCGTGGGCACGCGCGATCAGGCAGACCGCCGATCGTCTGTGGCTGGGCTGGTTGGTCAATCTAGTCGCTTTGCTGCTGACGGTCGTGTTGCTTGTGGTCTCGGCACCCTTGTTGCTGGGTCGACTCATTTCGCCCTATCGATTGTCCTATCGCAAATTCTTTTTTGATGAGATTTACAACGCGGTCATTGTCGGTCCGTTGCGTGCTGGTGCCACGTTGTGCGCGGTCATCGATGACTGGCTGATCGACGGTTTGGTCAACCTGGCGGGACGTGTTCCCCTGATGTTCGGATCCTTGTTGCGTTCGATGCAGACTGGTTTGGTTCAGTTTTACGCTTTGGCGATGGTGCTCGGCGGCATCGTCTTGCTGCTGGCAGTCGACCAGCACCTTAGCGGACCGATAAGCCAGTGGTTGCACCACCTGTTAGCCTTCACGACGGGGGTCGTAAACGGATGAATGATGCTCACTTGCTAGTCGCGACGATATTCCTGCCCCTGGTCGGGGCCCTGATCGTGGGTGCCGTGGCACGCGCCGGACGGCACGTCGTGCGTTGGACCGCGCTGGCTTTCACGCTGCTCACGCTTGTCGGTGCCGTCATGATCGCCATCCGTTTCGCGGCGGATGGCCAGGTCGGCGCTGGGTTCGGGGACTGGGACCTACCATGGTTGGGCAGCGCGTCGCTGCTGGACGTTCGATTCCACGTCGGCCTGGATGGGCTGGGTCTTTGGCTTTTCGTCTTGTCCGGCGTGTTAATGCTGACGGCCGTGCTGGTCAGTTGGGAAGCGATCAAATCGAGTGAGCCGCTCTTCTACGCGATGCTGTTGTTGCTCGAGTTCGGCTGTCTGGGCGTGTTCGCGGCACGTGACATCATTCTGTTTTATGTCTTTTTCGAGTTCACGCTGATCCCCTTGTTCTTTCTGATCGGCATTTGGGGTAGCGAGCAGCGGCAATACGCGGCGCGCAAGTTTTTCGTGTACACACTGGCCGGCAGTGTCTTGACGTTTCTATCTCTACTGGCGATCGTACTGTGGAACTACCAGGCTAGCGGACGGATGACCTTCTCAATTCCCGACCTGACGGCCGGTTTGGCTCAACATCCGATCGTGCCGGTTGGGTGGCAAGTGGCCATATTCCTGGGCCTTTTCGCCGGTTTCGCGATCAAGGTTCCGCTGTTTCCGCTCCATACGTGGTTACCGTTGGCCCATGTGCAGGCCCCAACGGCCGGCAGCGTCTTCCTGGCGGGCATATTGTTGAAGATTGGAACGTATGGATTCCTGCGTTTCAACATCGCCATGCTTCCCGAGGCCACGGCGTTGTTGATGCCCGCCATGCTCTGGCTTGCGGTCTTGGGTATCCTGTACGGTGCGTTGGTCGCGTTGGCCCAGCGGGACATCAAGCGTCTGATCGCCTATTCAAGCGTCAGCCATTTGGGCTATTGCATGTTGGGGCTGTTTGCCTTGAATCGGCTCGCGATCCAGGGTGGCACGCTGCAGATGATCAATCATGGAATCTCAACGGGTGCCCTGTTCGCGTTGGTCGGCATGTTATACGAGCGTTATCACACGCGCGAAATCAGCCAGTTGGGTGGCTTGGCGCGGCGTCTGCCCCGTTTGGCATTCTTCATGCTGGTGTTTACGTTTTCGAGTATTGGGCTGCCGGGCATGAACGGTTTTGCGGGCGAGTTCCTTATTCTGGCGGGGATGTTTCAGCGTGCCTGGGGACAAGCACCGGTGGCGTCGGCGCCGCAACTACGCGTGATCTCGGTGCTCGCGGTTGCCGGAGTCGTGCTGGGGGCGTGGTATATGTTGTCGATGGTGCGTCGCGTATTTTTTGGCCCGCTGCGCGAGCCCACGGCAAATGTCAATCACGCCGCGGTCCGTGACCTCGGTTGGCGCGAGAGTTTGGCACTCGCGCCGTTGGCGGTGGTTGTTGTCTGGATTGGAGTACAACCGGGATTCTTCTTGCGGCGGATGGCGCCGAGCTTGAATAATGTTTCGGATTCCGCGGTCCAGACAGTGGAAATGGAATATACGAATTCACCTCGGCAGCGCGGTTGGGCCGCCAGGCGACAAGGCCGGCCGATCGCGCAAGGGGAGACCAAGACGCGTGTGCGTTGACTTGAATACGATTAGTCTGGTATGGCCGGAAGTCATCCTGATCATCATCGCGGCGTGGATCTACGTGGGTGGAACCGCCACCGTGGGACGACAATTCTGGTCATTGCTGGCCGTGATTACCTACGCGATGGCGGCGTGGGTATTGGTCCGCAATGAAGGCCTTTCTTGGTCGGCACTCCAGGACGGAGCGGTCCAATGGAGTGGGCCCCTGATTGTCGATTACTTCAGCCAGATCGCGCGCATCCTTTGCCTGTTGGTCGGAGTCCTGTTGACCTTGATGATCGCGCGGCGTGAAACCCAACGTCTGTCGAGCGAATTGATCGCCAGTATCATGGTCCTGGTGGCGGGGTTGATGTTGGTCAGCCGTGCCAACGATCTTGTTTTCTTGTTCGTGGCATTGGAATTGATCTCGATACCGACCTATCTGGTCTTGTTCCTGGGTCGTCAAGACCGAGCGACCGGTGAAGCGACGGTCAAATATTTCTTTTTGAGTATTTTGGCATCCGCGCTGCTCTTATATGGGATGAGTTTTCTCTACGGCGCGGCGGGCGGAACGACCGTTATCGCCGGGAACGGATCGGTTACGGGGATCCGCGAAGCACTCGCATCGGCCACGTCGGCCGCGGATGGCATGGCCGCGGGTCGTGCCGGTCTGTATATCGTTGGCCTGGTCATGATCGTGGCGGGCTTGGGATTCAAGATCACGGCAGTGCCGTTTCATTTTTATGCTCCCGACGTGTATCAGGGCGCGACGAACACGAATGCCGGACTGTTGGCGGTTGCGCCGAAGATCGCGGGGGTTCTGGCCCTGGTCCGACTCGTCGCCGGCACGCTGCCGCCCGGCATGGACGTCGGCTGGCGGCTGATTCTGGTTCTCGCAATCGCCACGATGACACTTGGCAATACGTGTGCGTTATGGCAGAAGAACATGCGCCGCCTGATGGCCTACTCGGCCATCGCCCACGCGGGATACATGCTGATCGGTTTAGCGGTTGCCATGGCGATACCGGCGCTGGGTGGCGTTGCCGCGATGGTGTTTTATCTGGTCGTTTATGCGGCTGCGTCACTCGGCACGTTTGCCGCTCTGGCCTACCTGAGTAACGACGCGGGTGAAGTGGATGAGTTGAGCGAATTGGCGGGCCTGAGTCGCGTGCGTCCGTGGATCGCCGCCGCGATCGCGATTTGCATGTTCTCACTGGCGGGTATCCCGCCGCTGGCCGGATTCTGGGGCAAGTTAGCGTTGTTCACCGGCGCGATTCACGTCGCCATGGTCGGGGAAACAGGCGGCCAAAGCGGTTGGTTTCTGGTGCTCGCGATCGCGGGAGTGGTAAACGCGGCCATTGCGGCGGCGTATTATCTGCGCGTTGTGAGCACAATGTATTTTCGGGCGCCGACGTCACGCTGTCCGGCCGAGGGCGGCCGTGGCTTGGGTGTTGTCGTAGCCATTTGCATCATCGGCGTGCTGGGATTGGGAATCATGCCCGGCGAAGCCTTGAAAAAGGCCAAAGTCTCGGATCCCATGTTGCGCTCGACGGTGCGGCCGGTCCAGGATCAGGCCGCCGATGTCGTGTTGACGACCTGGAGTTCGCCCACCACGCATTAGCAACCTCATGGGCCCAAATTTGATGATCTTGAGTCAAGTTTTTGGGGCAAGGTTTAGCCGTCCGTACGGGAGTTGATGTCGGGTGAGCGGCGCGGGTAGTGCAGAATCACCGTTCCACCGGGATAAA
>CAZSOG010000457.1:0-5192 GCA_964607555.1 uncultured Pirellulaceae bacterium
ACGTTCCCGTCACCGCCGGGTTTATCCCGGTGGAACGGTGATTCTGCACTACCACGCCAACCGTCCGCTTACTAATCAACACGTGCCGCCGTGACCGCGATCAGGCAGGGAACCCCGCGTCGCTGCTGGCCATAGACGATGTCCAGGCTCTTGAGCTCGGTATCCGGGCGCGGGTTATTCCACTGTTTCACGTACGCCACCGCGGAGAAACCCGTGCCCTTGTAGGGACGCATCCAGGCCAGCTGCGCGCCCGGAATAACGCGTGGTTTTTCTTGCCGGTAGTTCTCCACGTCAATTTCGCCGCGGATCGGAATATCACATGTTTGTCCATCAGCATAGGTCACGACGTAATGGCATAAGTCGACCTCCTTGGCCTCCTTCAGTTCCCGCGCGTTGCGCCGCCGATCGATCCGTGCCGTGTGCAGGAAAAACAGTGCGTCGGCTTTCCCCTGGAGCGGAATCCCACGTACTTCATCAGGCAGTTTGTTGGGAACGCGCCGACCGCCAAGCATGATCACCGTTGGGACCGGTGACGTTGGAAAATCGTAAATCTCAAACGGCACACCGGCCAAGGTCTGCCGGCCGGCAGGCAACCCGGAGAACGTGTACGATTTATCGCCAAACCAGCCGCGTTCGTCCCGGTACTGGTTGCATGAGCCGGCGATATCCAACGGAACGTACCGCATCTTGGCGCCGGCGACAATCGTCTTGCCTTGCGCGAACGGCGCTTTGAGATTCCTCAAAATGGCGCTCAGGATACGCTGTTTCTTCAGCCCGTTTTCCGGTACGGCTTCGTGTTCTTGAAAACGCAAATTACACAGGATTATGCCGCCGGGTCCGTCGACGTACTGCAGCATTGCGCCGATATTCAGCAGGGGTCGCACGCGTCGGTAGAACTCCGCCGTGCGACGCGCCTTCAATGCGATATTATCCAGGCCGGTAACCGGCCGTTTGTCGTGCGGCGTTTCCCAATCGGCGAGGCGCAGCGTGAGGCGCGTGCCGTGAATGGATGGCTTGATGGGAAAGACCTGTGGATCATTTGTCGGTTCGGTTTGGAACGTCGCCGCGTGTGCGGTATCTCCATCAAAGAACAATTGCACGTTCGTGACCGGATAGTAGATCGTGTTACCGGTCCATGTTAGTTCCACAAGCTCTTGCGCCTTGGGAAACGTGAGTTCCCAGTCCAACGGCGGTTTGTCGGGCGCCGGAACATTGACGATGTACTTCCAGGCGTCCGCGGTCATCATGCCATTGACCATGTTCCGCGCGAAATCGTCTGGAAATGCAGCAAACGGGGCCACGTCGTCAAAGTCGACGACATAAGAGTAGGTATCGGCGGCCACGTACTCGTCACGCGTCCAACCGAAAATTCGTTCACCCGATCGCATGACAATGTCACCAAGTGTCAAGCCGGCCGTGAGCGGATTGCGAACCACGGGAAAGGAGACGCGTTCCCGTGTAAACGGAACCAAGACGGGCGCTACGAGGATTCCCGACTGCGGGTGGCGCCAGATCGGATAGGCAAGGTCCTGGAACCCTTGGCCAAAAAACTTGATCGGCAGATTGAATTTTTTGCGCAGCTTCAGTGGATCCTTTGGGTCGGTCGAGTAGCCGTACCATGCATCACGGATTCCGACCCAGAGCTCATTGACGCCCGGCTGCACACCCTGCGTAACATCGATTTCGAAGCGTGCGAACGGATTCTTATTGAAACCGCATTGAACACCGTTGACCACGACGGTTGTGTTCAGGTTATTCTCTGGAAATACAACATGAAACGATCGGCCGGCGGCGGAATCCGGCACGCGAAAACGAGTCCGGTACCACAGGCGATGCGCGAACTTCAAGTCGGGACGGACCGTGTTCTTGTCACCGGGCACATCGATCGCGTGCCAATTGGGATGATCCGGAACGCCCTGAATTGGCGTGGCTGTTTCGCCCGGGTATTGCTCGTCGTAGCGGCAGACTTCCCAGAGTCCGGCCAACGGCAGGGCGACACGCGCGGCTTCTGTTACTGGTTCGGGCAGATCGAAAACCACATCCGTTGCTTGTCGATCGCGGTCGTCCCGCCCGTCGTCGTCCGGTTGGAACCGGCCGTGCGGAGTGAAGACACCGCGACACAGGCATAGCGCGTCCAACGCGAAGAGAATCCGCCGTGGCTGCTTGTTCTTGCCAAGAGTCCGCCGCAAGCGAAACTCGACGACGTGGCTGCCGTGGTTCAGATCCACTTCACCAAGCTTAAGCCAGGCGACTTCACACCATTCGGCGATCTCCATCAGGTCCGTGGTCAGCTGGTCCGGCGTCACGGAACTCCACGGGCCATCATCGACACGCCAATCGAACGGCGAGCGCACGAATTCGAACCCGATGCGGGCCCAGACCTGGAACCGGCCTGGCCGAGAGATCTCGGCATTGTAGGCAAGCAAAACGCCGGCGGAGGGCACGGATTTCTCGATTTCTTTCGCGGCGATACTCAGGGACAGCCATTTGCCGTCTGCCAGGAACTCCGCGTTGCCCCAACCGTTAAGCGTTGGTGTGACATTGGTGCGCGATGGTTGTTCACCTTCAATCCAGCAATAATCAGCGGTCGAGCGGTTTTTACCCAACGCCGCCCCGGGAACAAGCAGGCTGGAAAACACGCATAAAATCGCGACGGAACCGAGCGAGCGACGCGTCATTGATCGGACTCCACTCAGGTAGGTGTAACAAGGCATGGAAATGTTGGTAGGCCAACACTATTATCACATACCCAGGCCCGTCCTGCAAAGGCCCTCGTCGTCGTGGACAATTACTGTTCGCTGACAGCAGATGTCGTGAACGGCTACAAGTCATTTTTGTCGCGCGGAAGCGGGGCCGTCATCGTGGCGCTCGTTATGCGCACCACCGGAATCGACCCGCAGCCGTGCCGGGCCGTAACGGCGGGGTGAGCTCGGCCGTCAACGTGAATTAATAGGGAATGCGGAATGCGGAACGCCGAGTACGGTAACAGTTTAGCGCAGTGCAAGAGCCGGCATTGGCAACCGGGTGTTGCCCACGGAGACGTGACCGCCATGGATCACATGGTCCGACGTCGGCGGTCGGATCTTTACGCCGGAGGCGTTGCATCCTCATCGCTTTTCGCCCCGATCGGGGCAGCCACATATCAGCCAAGGGCAGAGTCCGCCGGAGGCGGGCGCCGCCCTGCGTCGCCAAACACCCAAAACCTCGGAGCCCTGACGGGGCGAAACAACGCACCGCCCAGCAACGACGGCTGACTCATTTTGGGTAATGTGCGCGAACAAGAAAGTTGCCTAGACTTCCAAAATGGAGGCAGGGGGTCATGAGGCCATAACGTAAATGACGGCACCATCTATTGCTTATCGCTGAGCACAGTGCTAGATTCCAACGATAGCTCGCTTCGCGCCTGGCTTGACCGTGCCGGATTGGCTCCAACCCGTATAATCGCGGCCAATGGGGTGTGCTCACAACTTGGCCCAAGTCCGTCCGGAAGAACTCGCGGTGGCTGGTGAGTTCTGGAGGACATATAGGGTGGTCTTCTCTTGCCCTTTTCTTGTCTTCCATTTGGCGGACGTTGACGTCCAGGGCTGATGGCCGGAAGAACGTAGCGGGCATTGGCCGTGGCAGAGCGGAGCCTAGTGACTCGCGTGGCGTTGACGATGTGGTCGCGGTAAGACAAGGGGGGCTAAGATGGCCAAGAAGAAGTCGGCCAGAAGCACACGCAAGACCGCTGCCGCCAAGAAGGGTGCGGGCAGGCCGAAGAGGGCGACTACCAAAAAAAGGGCCGCTCCCAAGGTCTCGAAGGAGCCCGCCGCGAGAAATGCGCGCAAATCGGCCAAGCCGTCCGAGGCGCAGCCCAAGTTTGGTACCGATTCGAGGTTAGACACTGAAAAGCGGCCGGGGTTTCCGATCGTTGGCATCGGGGCTTCCGCTGGCGGGTTGGAGGCCCTGGAGGCATTCTTCAAGGCGATGCCCGCCGACTCCGGTATCGCGTTCGTGCTGGTTGTGCATCTGGACCCGACCCATATCAGCATTCTACCCGAACTGTTGCAGAAACGGACCAAGATGGTCGTCTGTCAAGTCAAGGATGGGATGCTCGTCGAGCCGAACCACGTCTACGTCATTCCGCCCAACAAGAACCTGACCATCCTGCACGGCACGCTGCAACTGATGGAGTTGAGCCGGCCTCGTGGCGTGAACTTGCCGATCGACTCCTTCTTCCGCTCGTTGGCCCAGGATCAGGGACGCAACGCGGTCTGTATTATCCTTTCCGGCACCGGAACGGACGTCACCCTGGGCGTGAAGGCGATCAAGGGTGAAGTCGGCATGGTGATGGTGCAGGACGAGGAGTCGGCCAAGTACGAAGGGATGCCCCGCAGCGCGATCGCCACGGGGGTTGCCGATTACGTCCTGCCACCGGGAAAGATGCCCGGTCAACTCATCAAGTATACCTGGCACGCGACCCAGAAGATGTCCCCCAGGATCGCGCCCGCCGAGGGGCCAGTCCCGATCGCGTTGCAGAAGATATTTGTCATCCTTCGTTCCCGAACCAACCACGATTTCTCGCTCTATAAGAAGAATACGATTTGCCGCCGCATCGAACGCCGGATGAACGTACGCCAGATGGACGACATTGAGGACTATGTGCGTCACCTTCAGGAGAGCGAGACTGAGGCGACCGTCTTATTCAAGGAATTGTTGATCGGGGTCACCAACTTCTTCAGAGACCCTGAGGCGTTCGATAGTCTCCAGACAGTCGCAGTGCGAAAATTGCTGGCGAACATTCCGAATGACACTGCCGTCCGCGTCTGGGTGCCCGGCTGCGCAACCGGCGAGGAAGCCTATTCGGTGGCCATCTTGTTGCACGAGCAAATGGAGCAAATGGGGCGGCACGTCCACCTCCAGATATTCGGAACCGACATCGACGAGGACGCCATCGACGTGGCCCGGGCCGGCCTCTATCCGGAGAGCATCGTGGTGGACGTGGCCCCCGAACGGCTCACACACTTTTTCAGCAGGGAGGAGGACGGTCAGTACCGCGTGAAGCGATCGATTCGGAAAACCTTGGTTTTTGCTCCTCAGAACGTCATCAAGGACCCGCCCTTCACGAAGCTGGACATGCTCTGCTGCCGCAATCTGCTGATCTACCTGGGGGCCGAATTACAGAAGAAGCTGCTGCCGCTCTTTCACTATAG
>CAZSOG010000458.1:0-5189 GCA_964607555.1 uncultured Pirellulaceae bacterium
AGGCCGCCACGGCAAATGGCTGGGCCGGGAAGGTGCGACGTTGACACCCCGATCTTCTCGTGCGCGGAAGGCGACTAGAACCGTCGCCTTGCCGAGCGGCATCTTTGTGCCTATTCGCAGCGGCTAAGGCGTTGCTTTGGTACGTCGAAGCAATGGGCATTTCATGCTGCGCGCTGGTCATGCATGGCGCGACCGGCACCCCTCCGACCACCGCAAACCGCTTTGGCCCCAATCCTCTCCACAGTTAATCCCATATCTTACTCTTACTCTTACTCTTAATCTTACTCTTACTCTTACTCCTCTTCCGGCCTTTGCTGGTGAGGCACGCAGCGCAAATGAGGTAATCTCAAATGAGATATCTGGGCTCCCATGAATCAGGAGAATCGTCGCGCAACGTGACACATCATGTCGACCAGGAGTAAGAGTAAGATTAAGAGTAAGATTAAGAGTGAACTAACCTGCCGTTCATGGCCAAAGGCCGTGATCGGTTACGACTTTCGCTTGCCGCTCTCTACTCCCTCCCCTATACTCTCAGAGAACGGTCATCGAACTATGGGAGTAAAATATATGCGCTGCTCTTGTCATTGCGCCATTCTGATCGCCATCTTTCTTGCCTCATGGTCCGGATCCTTGCGTGGTGCGTCGCCCGACCGCACTGAACCGGCACCAGTAAAGGGTTCCAAGGTACTCGATCATCAGCGCGACGTCGAACAAGAAAAGGAACTGCTGCGGTTGTTTGCCGACACGCTCGAACAGATCAAGGCAAACTACGTTGACGACAAGATCAGTGAACGTGATCTAATTGATGCTGCCATCCGCGGTATGCTGGCAAAACTGGATCCGTATTCCAACTACATACCACCGAAGAACCTGGCACAGTTTCGTCGCGAAATAGACCAGCAGTACGGTGGTGTCGGCATTCGTGTCGAATCGCAGGACGGCCAGATCGTTATCACGAGCCCGCTGTACGGGACACCCGCCCATCGGGCCGGACTCCTGCCCGGCGATCGCATCCTGAAGATCGGTGCCAAAAGCACGAAAGGCATGACGCTCGACGCGGCGGTCGACTGCATGAAAGGCAAGATCGGCAGCAGTGTTCAGTTGACGATTCGACACCCGGACGCTCCCGCCCCAACGACGGTTATGCTCAAACGCGAGGTCATCCACCTCGAAACCGTGCTCGGTTACCGGCGTCAGGCAGATGACCAGTGGGACTTTTTTTGTGATCCCGAAAAGAAGATCGCCTACGTCCGTCTGACCGCGTTCAGTAAGGGGGCTGCGAAACAGCTCGGCGACGTGCTGCGGACCCTGCTGGCCAACGGCATGCGCGGGTTGGTACTCGACTTGCGATTCAATCCCGGTGGTCTGTTGACGGAGGCGATTCAAGTCGCGGATCTGTTCGTTCGCGAGGGTGAGATTACAAGCACCCAGGGGCGGCATATGCCGACGCGAACCTGGCGCGCAACGGAACGTGGCACGCTGATTCCCGAGCAGTTCCCGGTCGTTGTTCTGGTCAATCGGTATAGCGCGAGTGCCAGCGAAATTGTGTCGGCATGCCTTCAAGATCATCATGCTGCTTTGATTGTGGGAGAACGTACGTGGGGTAAGGCAAGCGTTCAGAACATCATCGAACTGGAACACGGCACGAGCGTCTTGAAATTGACGACGGGCGGTTACCATCGACCAAGCGGCAAGAATATTCATCGCCGGCCGGGTGCTTCACCGGACGAACAGTGGGGCGTGCAACCGGATGATGGGCACGCGTTCCGCCTGTCGAATCGCGAGCTAACGCAGTTGGTTCGCTCGTTGCATCGCTGGGATGTTTTGGGCAGCAAACCTGAGTCGCGTCCCAAGTCGAAATTCGTCGATCGCCAGTTGCAAGATGCATTGAAGTACATTCGCCAGCGTCTGCATGTCGATGCCGGTCAAGAAGACGCCCAAGCCGTTCCGGCAGCGAACCCAAAGAAACCGTAAGAGCACCTTGCACGCTGCCAACGGTAGGGTTGCCTGCCCCGTCCGCCGCGGACGAAACTAAGCACGTCGCGCATGATCCAGAGGACCGTCGAGCACGATGATTCAGTCACCCATCCTTGTTTTGGCCATCGAGTCGACGTGTGACGAAACGGCATGTGCCGTGGTGACGGGTGAGCTTCAAGTGCGTTCGTCCGTGGTGGCATCCCAGGACGATTTGCACGAGGCATACCATGGCGTGGTGCCCGAAATCGCGGCCCGTGCGCACGTGCAACGCATTCTTCCCGTCGTGGACGAAGCGATTCGCCGAGCGCGGATCGACCCGCGCGACCTGACCGCCATTGCGGTGGCCAATACGCCTGGTTTGGCCGGTTCGCTGCTGGTCGGGCTGGTAGCCGCCAAGACGCTTTGTGTTGCCTGGGACAAACCACTGGTCGCCGTCAACCACTTGCATGCCCATATCTACGCCTGCCGCTTGGCGGCTGGCCACGACGTGTTTCCATGTGTTGGGCTGATTGTCAGTGGTGGCCACACCAGCCTGTATCGATGTCGGAATGCGGCACAGTTTGAATTGCTGGGCGGCACGATCGATGACGCGGCGGGCGAGGCATTCGACAAGGTCGCGTCGATGCTTGGTCTGTCGTATCCCGGCGGGCCGGCGATCGCGCGAGTCGCCGAACGAGGGGATCCAGCTGCCTACCCTTTCCCGCGGCCAATGCTCGCGGACACGTCGCGCTTGGCCTTCAGCTTCAGTGGCTTGAAAACGGCCGTCCGGTACACGATTACCGGGTCCGGGCCCTGTGATTTCTCAACCCTGAACTTGCCGGAATCACAAGTTGCCGATCTGGCGGCCAGCTTTCAGGAAGCGGTTGTCGACTGCCTGGTTGGCAAGACAACTGCGGCTCTGCGCCAAACGGGGTTGGCGACCGTGTGCGTCGGGGGTGGCGTGGCGGCAAACACGCGTCTGCGCCTACGGCTTGCGGAAATGGCCACGGCAAACGGTGTTCAACTGCACATCGCGCCGCATGAATTGTGCACGGACAATGCGGTCATGGGCGCGATCGCCGTCGAGCGTGTGAAACGCGGCGAATTCGCACCGCTCGATTTGGACACGCAACCCGGGCTCTTGCGCCCCAGTCCCTAGGCGATCCCTCGGCAGGCGTTCGGGCGTTAATGCAGGAATCGCCCACAACCCGTGGTGCCAATGACCCGTCATCCGGACGCGGCACCCACACGCGCCAGGCACAATTGGCAACCGGCGGCAGAGCCCATTCTGGTGTGCCCGCGCTCGCGTACCAAGCGATTTCCAATGGCAGCGATCGATAGCGCGAGATTGTCACACCCTACGTCGCGCGCCGACCCGCCGCGGAAGGCGCGACCTTGCCGGCAGAGTTATCCCCCGCATTTATTCTTGGGAACGATCTTGCGGCGTCGTGCACGAGGTAGGGTGTGACAAGCCCGCCGGCGCGCGTCTTCTATCACCCACAACCGCAGGCGGCGGGCGCCGGCACACCAGGAATCGCTTGGCACGGCTGACTTTCGCGGTCAACTCAATAGATTCTGGACTATCTCCTCGGGAACGCGGGCGGCATGGATGTGTGCCGATCCACTGCGATTCGAGTTGAAAATAACCCATTTCAGATCAGGCGTCAGATAGGCGTGCGGGTGCGAGTTTTGACTGTGGGACGGCTGGGTCTTCGACGCGCATACGACTGCCGACTTGCCGTTGCGTGTCGAGCCAATCACGATTTGGTAGGGCGGTTTCCAGTTGTCACAACAGTACAACCGTCCGCAACGGCTGACTCCGACATGATTGAATCGATAGCCGTGACCGACGACGCGCGCTGGTTGCGCGGCGCGGACTCCCAGCAGGCTTCCCTTCTCCGGAGCGAAATCTCCGCTGGCCGAAACTGAAAGCAAGATCTCCTTGGTGTTGCCAATCCACGCTTCGTGGCCCGTGCACGGCGTTGTGTACGGCTTGCCCACCTGCAATTCAGTCCGTTGGCCGCCGGGCACCGATAGCAGATACAAGGTGGCGCCCTGGGGACCGACCAACCGTTCGAGTTTGCCGTCCGCCGTATATGTGCCGCCCCGGTTGTGCTGGATCATCAAGGTGCGCCCGGCGCCTGGTTCGAACTGCGGATGCGAATTGAGAATAAACGGATCGCGATCGAGCATCGTCTGGGTGCCCGTCTTCAAATCCACCAATGTCACGTCGAATGTTTTCCAGCCGGGCTCCAGCATGGTTCCCACCGCGTAATAACGGCGGTCGGTCGTCACGGTTCCCAGGCTACGAAGGTTCAACGGGTGTTGGAACCGGTGGACGTCGGTGATCGTGCCGTCAGCCAGGTCGGCACGCATCAAGGTGGCATCTCCATTGTCCATTCGCTTCAGGTAATAAAACAGACCGTCGGCTGACATTGCACAGCCGGAGAGCGTCTCGCCCGTATCCAGTCGGTGCTGCTTCCAAGTTCCCAATTCAACGACCATGAACTCGGTTCGGTTCACTTTCGAAGTGAGATTCGAGCGTTCGTAGACAAAATAGCGTGAATCGCGGGAGCAGTAGGGTACCTCACAGTAGATATTGGATTGGTCCCGATCGACCGTGGTCACCTGCCAGATTTCCGCGCCCGTTTTTTGTTTTTCGATCAGTTTGCCGCCGATGGCGGGCTTGGCGGCCTGGACGGTCCGTCCCAGGCCGATTGCCGCCGCGCCGGCCAGAACGCGCCGGAGCGCCGACCGCCGCGTCATGGAATGTGAAGATGACATAATTGGATTACTCCTCGGTTGGGGCCGGCGCCGGCGCCGGCACTTGTAACACGATGTCCGCTCGGTTCAACCTGCCGGCACGATGCAGCGACGGATCATATCCACCGTCGTCCCCGAGATCGGGCCCGACACTATACAGAAGATAGGCGTCTTTCTTGCTTAGATAGTGGAGTGGCTTACCAGTGAACATGTCATCGGGAATCGTGGCGGCGTAGTCGGGAGTCAGGGCCGACAGTTCGGTGGGAAAGGTTCCGTGATCGGCATGGTAGGCGGCGAGTGAAAAACCAAGTTCCACCAACTTGATGCTCATGCTCGCTCGCTCGACCGCGTCCCCCATGTCCGACTCCGGCGGGACAAGTAGATCGACCAGAATATAGGCCATGTGATTGGACGTGGCCGAGCGTGTGGAGAGTGGCCAGCCGATCCACGACGTCAATCTTTGCTTGGCC
>CAZSOG010000459.1:0-5189 GCA_964607555.1 uncultured Pirellulaceae bacterium
TCCCTATTCGTCGCTGCTGGTGACCAAGGATCAGTCGACACGGATCGGATAACGGGTCGCGGCTTATCTAACGGGTTGGAAGCCAAACGCACCACCAGGGCGCAACAAAAAAAACGCCCACGGTGACGCAGAGGTTTTATACAGGCCACACGCAGACACTCAAGAATTCGGCGTCGCAGAATCTCTGTTTTGCCTATACATCGCGCCATGCCCACTCTTTCTATTCTGCCATGGGGTCGCCGACCCGAAGTTTGGGTGTCTGAGATTCGTGAGGTAAGGCCTTGATCGTAAGCTGGTCCGCGCAATTCCAAAGGGAGGGTGGTTGTTCACTATTAGAAAGTGTACCCAACCAATGGCCGTTAACCGGCGACGCAATGCGGGGTGAGCCATCCGCGTGCGGTGCTCGCATGACTCGCTCGACGAGCAGCACTCCAGGTCCTTCCAGGTCCTATACGACTGATCGGACCGACCCGTCCAGAGAAGATACGTGGTTCACTACGGGCACCCACCACCACGAACACGCGAAGGACGCAGGAAATCAGTTTACGGTGTACATTACTCTCCAGGAGGGTGAGTGGACTGGTCAACGATCGAAGCCGTGAGGTAACCAAAGGCACCTTGGACACCGCGCAAGACTTCAATCAGCGAACTGGGCGAGTACCCGTGACGACGCATCGTCGCCGCGAACATCTTCCAGCGTTTGTCCTCGCTGGAAGGTTTTGGCTTCTGTAACGCAGCGGTCATGGCTTCCGTTCTCGACCGTCACAGGACGGTTTCCGCAAGATTTTCTCCGCGATCCGTAGTGCTTCTCCCGTCCGTCCGCCACCGCCGCCGGGTTTATCCCGGTGGAGCGATGATTTTGCACCACAAGCGCCCGATAGTAAGTCCCGCAGAAACAAGCACGCTCCAACGAGCGGCCAGAAGCCCCGCGCACAGCATTAGACTGGCACACGCACCACGCTGATCCCCCACTAATAATTCACCGCTTGGCAACGTCCAAGCCGACTGCCGCACGTTGTCTGCACAGCGCCGCACACGGGCCGGCACTTTTTTTCACGGCGTCCGCCACGAACCTGAACAAGGAGTACGTCATTCCGCCGGGTCAGGTCGTCGGGTGTTCATTCGTGTACGAGGTCAACGCTTTCATGTAGTTGGCGCGTTCCAGTCCGCTCGGATCGGGACAGTTCTTGTGACTCATACTGCCCTTCATCTGCTCCACGGAAGCGTACTCGTGGTGTTCCATCCAGGACTGCATTTCTTCCAGGAGTTTGGAAACGGTCGCCGCGCCGTAACGCAGCAGCACGGTGGCAAGCATCGCGACATCGGCACCGACAAGCAGCGTTTTGATGACATCATCAGCGAAATGAATGCCACTCGTCGCGGCCAGCGATGCGGAGACATGATCGCGAAGGATCGCGATCCACCGCAGGACAAGCCGTAATTCATGGCGACTGCTGAGCACCAGGTTGGGGGCGACCTCAAGCGTCTCCAAGTCGATATCGGGCTCGAGGAACCGGTTGAAAAGGACAATGCCAGCGGCGCCGGCCGTCGCGATCCGCGGCACGAAATGGGGCAGCGCGCTGAAATACGGGCCGATTTTCACGGCGACCGGGATCGTCACGTTGCCCGTCACTTCCGACACCACATCCAGGTAATGTTTCTCGACCAACTCGGCCGTCAGGCGTGGATCGGTCGGCACGTAGTATAGATTCAACTCAATCGCGTCGGCGCCGGCGTCTTGCATCGACTTGGCATAACGCGTCCAACCACCGGGCGAGGCACCATTGAGACTGGCGATGATCGGAATCGCGACCCGTTGCTTCGCTTTTTCAATGAGCCCAAGATAGGCATCGCAGCCGGTGTTGTAATCTTCCATTTCAGGAAGGAAATGCGAAATCGACTCGGCGAACGATTCGGTGTGCGCTTCGTAGAGCGCGGCGATTTCTTGTTCGTCGTGTTCGATCTGTTCTTCGAACAAGGAGGGCAGCACGGCAGCGGCCGCGCCTGCTTCCTCCAAACGCTGCAGTGCGTCGACGTCGCCGGAAAGCGGACACGCCGAGACGACCACCGGATTCTTCAGTTCCAAACCGAGATATTTTGTTGAAAGATCAATACTCATGATTCCACCTCTTGCATTTCGTCGACGACGTCGCGTTCAACTCCAGCCATTTGTTCGTAATAGTGCCATTGATCGTCAATGTCCCGTTGGGCCAATGCGAACAGCTCTTCGGCATGTGCCGGGTTGCTGCGTGTCAGCATCGCGAACCGTGCTTCCTGCATGGCGAAATCCTTGAAGGCGATCTTTGGTTTCCGGCTGTCCAATTGGAACGGATGCTCCCCTTCATGGGCTTTCCGCGGATCGTAGCGGAACAGGGGCCAGAATCCGCTTTGCACGGCCTCTTTCTGGTGTGTGAAGCCGGTGGTCATATTGATCCCGTGGGCGATGCAATGAGCATACGCGATGATCAGCGAGACGCCATGATACGATTCGGCCTCGCGCATCGCCTTGATCGTATGCCCCGCATTTCCACCGATCGAAACCTGCGCGACGTAGACGCTTCCATACGAGGCGGCGATCATGCCCAGGTCCTTTTTTCGCGCCGGTTTTCCACCCGCGGCGAACTTCGCCACGGCGCCACGCGGCGTGGCCTTGGAAGCCTGTCCACCCGTATTGGAATAGACGCCCGTATCCATCACCAGGATGTTCACGTCACG
Source organism: uncultured Pirellulaceae bacterium (assembly GCA_964607555.1). Taxonomy (GTDB): domain Bacteria; phylum Planctomycetota; class Planctomycetia; order Pirellulales; family Pirellulaceae; genus JAJSAJ01. The sequence goes on from CAZSOG010000459.1 coordinate 2,716, forward strand.
GGCCGTGGCCAGGACGTGATCCAGGCCACCATAGCCGATGTCGTACGCCCACCCGTCTCCCCCGACGATCCAGATGGTGCGCCGCATCAAGCCGTCGGCGACGGTGGCAAGCTGCTTGGCGGCCGGCTTCTCAATCGCCTCGAGTCGCTGCAGCAAACGTGCCACCCGCTGACGTTGGGCATTGATTTCCAATTCGTCATGCTGCGGCGAGCCGAGAATCTCGGTCACCAGATCGTCCCCGATATCCGGCGCCAGCTGCCGTAAGAGCGTCTCCGCGTAATTGCGTTTATGATCCATGGCGAGTCGAAAACCGAGCCCGAATTCGGCATTATCCTCGAACAATGAATTACACCAGGTCGGGCCGCGGCCGTTCGCGTCGACCGCGTAAGGCGTCGTTGGCAGGTTACCGCCGTAGATCGACGAGCAACCGGTCGCGTTGGCAATCATCATGCGATCACCGAACAGTTGCGATGCCAACTTGAGATAGGGCGTCTCGCCGCAGCCGGCACAGGCACCGGAGAACTCGAACAGCGGCCGCAGCATCTGCGTGCCTTTGACCGTATCGGCTTTTACCTCGGTCCGGGAGATCTCCGGAATGCTCAGGAAGAAGCCAAAGTTCGCACGCTCCGCTTCAAGATGCTCGAGCTTTGGCTCCATGTTAATCGACTTACGTTTGGCGACCTCCTTATTCTTGGCCGGGCACACATTAACACACACGCCACATCCCGTGCAGTCGTCAGGGGCCACCTGAATCGTCATCACGTGATCGGTCAGGTCCTTGCTCTTCCAGACCTTCGTCTTGAAGGTTGCGGGCGCGTTGTTCAGGCAGTCCGGTTTGAATACTTTCATGCGGATCGCCGCGTGCGGACAGACCACCGAGCATTGCGCACACTCGATACAAATCTCGGCGTCCCAAATCGGGATGTCCTGCGCGATGCTCCGCTTTTCGATCTTCGCGGTCGCGGTTGGGAACGTGCCGTCGGCCGGCAGCGCGCTGACCGGCAGCAGGTCCCCCTTGCCTTCCAGCAACATGGCTGTGACGCGTTTCACGAAATCGGTTACTTCACCACGGACCGGCGGCAGCCGATGCATCGCGCTCGTGACCGCAGCGGGAACCTTGACTTCGGCCAACCCGCTGAGCGCCGCGTCGACGGCGGCGAAATTCTTCCGCAAAATCGACTCGCCCTTCTTGCCGTAAGTCTTCTTGATCGCCTGCTTAATCTGATCAATTGCCTCCTCGCGCGGCAACGTCCCCGACAAGGCAAAGAAGCAGGTCTGCATCACGGTATTGATGCGGGCCCCCATGCCCGCCTCGCGCGCCACATGGTAGCCATCGACCACGTAGAACTTCAGTTGCTTGTCGATGATCTGTTGCTGCACTTCCTGCGGCAAGCGATCCCAAACTTCGTCGGCTCCGAACGGGCTGTTCAGCAGGAACGTGGCACCTGGATCCGCGATGCTCAGGACATCGAGTTTTTCCAGGAAATTGAACTGGTGGCACGCCACGAAACTAGCACGATCAATCAGATAGGTCGAAGTGATCGGTCGTGGACTGAACCGCAGGTGGGAAACCGTGACGGAACCCGCCTTCCGCGAGTCGTAAACGAAGTACCCTTGCGCATGCAACGGCGTGTTTTCGCCGACGATCTTGACCGAGTTTTTACTGGCGCCGACCGTGCCGTCGCTGCCCAGCCCATAGAACACGGCCCGCGTGACATCGTCTTTCTCGGTCGAGAATTCGGCGTCCCACGGCAGACTCAAATTCGTCACGTCGTCGAAAATACCGACGGTGAAATGCTGTTTGGGTTCATCTTTCTTCAATTCCTCCAAAACGCCGGCCGCCATCGCCGGCGTGAATTCCTTCGAGGACAAGCCAAATCGCCCACCCGTAACGCGCGGGATCGACTGGCCAGACGTCGCGCGCCCCTCGTACAGAGCCGTCAGCACGTCCTGGTAGAGTGGCTCGCCCAGCGCGCCAGGCTCCTTGGTGCGATCCAACACGGCGATGCGTTGGACCGTGTTCGGCAGCGTCTGGAGAAACGCCTCGGTCGCAAACGGTTGATACAGGCGAACCTTGACCAAGCCAACTTTCTCGCCCCGTTCCGCCAGGGCATCGACGGCCTCTTCCGCCGCGCCCACGCCAGACCCCATCAGGACCAGCACGCGCTCGGCATCGGCCGCACCGACATAATCAAACAGATGGTATTGGCGTCCGGTCAGTGTGGCGAATCGGTCCATGTACTCCTGCACGATCCCGGGGACCGCAACGTAGTACGGGTTGCACGCTTCCCGTGCCTGGAAAAAGACGTCCGGGTTCTGGGCCGAACCGCGCAGGACCGGCTTGTCCGGGTTCATTGCCCGCTGGCGAAACTCGTCGATGTACTGCTGGTCAATCATCGCGCGGATGTCATCGGCCGTCAGCTTCTCGATCTTGTTCACTTCGTGCGACGACCGAAATCCGTCAAAGAAATGCA
>CAZSOG010000460.1:0-5182 GCA_964607555.1 uncultured Pirellulaceae bacterium
ATGGACGATGTGTCATCGGAGAGGTCTCCGTAGAGTTCCAGGAGAACGTCCATCGTGCTAATCACGTCGTCGGCCGTACCCTTGAACTTGTCGTGAGCCGCATCGATTGCGTGCGCGACCGCCATGCGTTCGTCGCTGACGCGCTGGATGCAATCCGCGCTGAACTCGTCCATTCCCTCGTAGAAGAGCGGGTTTTCATCGTAGCTCATGCCCTCTTCGAAGTCTTTGAAGAGAGCGTACAGCCGCGGCAGGTGCACGTTTGCGTTGCCCGTGGACAAGTGGATGCTAATGAAGCTCCGGTACATGTCGGCAGTTACCTTGTCGCATAACACGAACTCGCACACTCGGCAAAGGAGGCGGCTGAGACCCGCGTCGATGTCGGCAGGGTAAGTCGCGAGGTGAAGAGTCGGCTTGAGGGCGAGCAGGTTGACGCGCGCGCCGAACTCTTCGATTCGGCAGTTGAAGGGCATCGGAATCGTTCCGAAGAGCACCACGTCACGTTTGTGGATCGCGTCGAACACTTGCGTGTCCGGCACGCTCGCGAGCCAGTCACCGCCCCCCTGCCCAGGCATGTATCCGATGAGCACGCCGTCTTTGCAGTGCGCACACACAGTCGGCAACAGGGCGTTCACGGCGAACGAAGGCAGCGCCATCAGAATCACGTCCGCGTCCGCGAGGCCTCGTGCCGGGTCCTCGGTCACGTCCGCCGGCGTGCCAGTCATCTCGACGACGCCCGTCACTTCAACGCCGCCGTTCCGCTCCATCCCCTCCTTGAATCGAGCGGCCTCGTCCTGGAACGAAGCCCAGACTTTCACTCTGGCGCCCGCCGCGCTCAGCATGGCCGCCATCACGTGGGACGCGTTGCCGCCACCCACCACCGTGTAGTTGAGTTCCGATGGGTCCCGCTCAGTTTCTGTCATCTCTCGGTTTCTCCCCCTTGCTTGCGCAGCAGCCGGTCGAGAAAGTCAATCTGGCGCGGAAGCGGCCATTTCACGCGATGGGTCGCTTCCGCGCTCGGAGTACTTCGTCGACGAACTGCTAACAGTGCTCCGCCACCAACTCCTGTTACACCGCCGCGGGGCCAACCCGGCCTGCCTGGTCAGCGTCCGAAACTCATAGCGATTTCAATCCAGCTGTATCGAACGTACGCGTCAGGCACCCCTTTTGTCAAGGTTCTGTCTCCGTTCTACCGGTCTTTCCCGGATCGTCGGGTGATCGGGCTGGATCTCCGCGGAGGGTGGAACAAGGAGGGCGTACTCTCTTGTGAGTTACGGGCCACCCGCATCAGGATTAGTCTTCGGAAATCGTACGGTTACCTACTTTTTTATCGTCGCCGGTGTCTGGTTGTTCGGTATCTGTTTTTCTTGTGGCCGACTCATTTTTTCATACACCGACCGGGCCATTTTCAAGTATTCGGCCATCGTTGGTAATCCAAGTGTGGCGCGGCGCGCGTCGACATGCACCGCGTCTTCGATGGCCAGTGGCTGAAACTTGCTATCAAGCTGCGTGCCAAAACGTTGGGGCTTGTGTTCCGCAACCAGGACTCGATCGGTCAAGTAGGCAATATCCTGCGCGATTCGATCGAGCAGGTCGATGGCGTGCGTTTGGCGGATTTCGCGATCGGGAAACCGTTGTTGCAGTTGTCGGATGAGTTGCCGAAAATAGCGCGGGCTGTGTTGCATTTTGCCCGATGCACTCTTGGTCGCATACTCTTGCGCGCGACTCTCCTGCCGGGCCCAGCCCGTATGGATCACCAAAGTGGCGTGTGGCTGCTGTCGCGCCCATCTCGAAATCACTTCGACGTCCTCGGCCAATGTTGACCCATAGTGTGGTTGCACGACCAGATAATCGTACTGTGTTTCCTTGAGCGCCTTCGGCCACAACGTTGACGACTTGACGCACGGTTTTTCGGGGTGGGCGTAAATGTAGGGCAAGCTCTTGCCACAATCAACGTGCCACTGAACATCACCGTCCAGTTGGCTCGGAACGGTGTCCCAGGTTAGCGAATTGCCGATCAAGTAGTAGCGAGGCGGCTCGGCGCCCGGCGTTGCGCCGGCCGACGCCAACAGTATCAAGGTTGCCACCCCGGCCGTCGCAATGAACCGCGGCCAACCGTCCGTTTGTTTTGTCATGGTCCAACCGCCTTCTGTTCGGCCGCGGGTCACTCGGCGGAACGCTTGTCGCGGAACGCGGATGAATTGAAGATCTTCAATGGCGAAAAACGGCTGCTGCTGGTTCATGGCTACTCGACCTCGTTTCAATGGTGGGCGTTCCTGCAACGCAAGATCGACCGCTACCTGGAATATAAAGGTGGCCCGGACGGCCGTGTCATCGAAGTGCAATCGGTCACGAAGGGCGGCACGCCGATCGCCAAGTGGATGAACGCCGAAACGGGCGACCGATCGCCGGCGTGGAAGCAGATGTTGACACCCGCGATCCAGGCGGAGAAGGGCAAGCGTCTCGTAATCGTCCTGGCTCAACAGTCGCTACAATGGGCCTTTGGTGATCGCGGCGTTGGGATTGGTGGCTCGAATGACCGCAGGTACATTCAGCAAGGTGCCGACGTGCTCGCGCGGTACGCCAAGAACCTGTTGGACGACGGCGCGGCCGAGGCCATCATCGCGATGCACATCTACAAGAAGCCAATGGAGCCGGAGATCGGCAACGAGCGGCTCGCGCTGACCGAGCTGGTGAAGCGCCACATTCCCCATGTCCTTGCCGGCCCCGACGTCTGGACACCCACCAGCAAGCGGCATCCGCTGGCGTTCGATACCGACCGCGTGCACCCAAACTACATTGGTGCCGAGATCATGGCACATTACTGGTTCGCGCGATTACTGGAACTGGACGGGCTGACGGTCCCGGATTGGAGTCGCCAGGAGATGGAGGACGCGATCAAGAACCGTCCGCTGGGATTGACGCGCGATCGGGACGTGTTCGCGCGAAAACTGAAAGAGTGGCGGATCGCCAGTCGCCGCCCGGCGGCGACTCAGGGCGGCATGCGCGGCGGCGGGCGGCGGGTGCCGCCTGGGATTCTGCAACGGTACGACAAGGATGGCGACGGCAAACTGAACGACACGGAACGCGCGGCATTCGAAAAGGCACGCGCCGCACGCGGCCGGCGCGACGCCGGCAACCGGCGTCCCGGGAGTCGGATTCTTCAGCGTTACGACAAGAATGGCGACGGCAAACTGAACGACGAGGAACGTGCGGCGTTCGAAAAGGCGCGCCGGCAACGTGACGGACGGTAGCTTGGTTATGGGACGACATCCGTTGTGTTTGAGTCAAGTGGTTGCATCCGACTACGCAAGGGTTATGGACGGGGTGCCCGACGGACAAGGATATCCAGGGCTTTCAAGATGTTTCATCTTTCGCCATATAACGGCATCGACTCCATTTTACCGCAGTGATGACGTTCAATACTCGGCAATTCATATGCGCATCGCGATACGCGGAACACGATGAGGAATCGGTCAACACAAGCCGCTGTGGCCGTATTCCTGTCCACGGTTAATCCCAAATCTTAATCTTAATCTTACTCTTACTCTTACTCTTACTCTTAATCCTCTTCCGGCCTTTGCTGGTGAGGCACGCAGCGTAAATGAGGTGGTCTCAAATGAGGAGATACTCCGCTCCCATGAATCAGGGTAACTGTTCACGGACCAGAAGAAAAAGAACACTAATCGACGCTAATTCCCGCTAATATCGGAAAACCTCACCTTGAAGTGCCTTCGACTTTTCTACGACGTGTCGGATTTATGTTGAGTGTTGCAGACTTTTTTAATGCGGTGTGGACGAATTGTTGCCAGTGCGACGATCAACCCGATCAATCCGCCCAGGTAACTCGCATTGTGAATATACGCGACACGCACAAAGGACCAGGTATCCATAATACCAAATCGTTCGAACGCCCATTCCCAGGAGGAATAATCCGCATCAGGGCCACGCCATAAGCCATACATGAACCCCAACAACGCGAATATTACGCCAAAACAAAAAACGACGCCGAATCCGATGGCGATCTGGCGACATGCCAACCGACGATTCTGGTTGGGAATCAAGCGGCGTGCCAGGAACCACCCGCCAACGAAACCAACCCACCACGTTGCGAGAAATCCGATTTCCGCCACCATGATACGATCGCTCAAGCCAAAGTTGGCGTATTGAAACTGCTTGAACTTGAGTTTCGTGAAGTACTCGGCAGAAATCGAGTAAGTTATTTGATCATGGAGCACGCCATACGCGCCGGCGATCATGGCGCCGACGAACGCGACCGCGATCATCCAGGGCAAATCATCCAAGGCAATTCGGGGTACCAGATATTTGAGCACGCGTTCTTGCACGGCGCGAGTCCTCAACGACGCATGGCTGATGTTTCTGCCAAATCCGCGCTGCACATCCTTGTTCGTACGGCCGGGTTTGAAGAAAGGGCAAGAACGTCTAGTGACAAGAATATAGGAACCGTTTGACACGTCTGTTGAACGGTCGCGAGATCACCCGCAAGGCTGGCTTGCACAAGTTCCGGCGCATTAGGTGCCATGGTGCTGCTGCCAATGTGTGAGTTGAGATTCCGGCGTTGGGGCATCACTCCGGGGCCGGACTTTCGCCGGATCATAGTCCGTCATGAACGGGTCCTGGCGCGGCGACTGGCCACACAGACCTTGCAACGCTTGCTCCGTTTGGTGGCAACTTGATTGCCCGCAAGACGATAATACCACGGCGGTCTGACGAGTGCTTTTGGCAATCGCCGTCCCAGGACCGCCGATGACCCGAACTTCCACAATCCTTGTCCGCCAACACGAAACGCGATACTCAAAGGTCCGACCATCTGGCATTCCTCCCAATAGGACAACTGACTTGCGCTTATTATACTCCGGACCTTCGCGTCTTGGGAGGACGTTCTGGAGGTGAAACGTCTTGTAATTTCTCGCCCGATCTTCTCCGCGAATCCACGGTCCTACGGTGCGCGCGAAGAGTGGGCAAGAACATGGACGGGCAAGAACCTAATGCGGGTGCCCGCAACCCACAAGGGAGTACGCTCTCCTTCGGTCGCGCTCCCGTTGTTCGCTTCGAATCATGCGCGCACCGTGCGCGCACGTGGCAGCCTAAGAATCTAGCGAGGTTTCACCTCCAACCAACTGCCGGATCCCGGCACGCTGGAACGTATGATTCTGCACGACCC
>CAZSOG010000461.1:0-5177 GCA_964607555.1 uncultured Pirellulaceae bacterium
GCGAGCGCGTGGACGTGACTCGACTGGCTCGAAAACAGGCGTCGTCAGACGCCGTGGACGTCTCACGGCGCGGCGTCGTGCATGCGCGGGCCGACGGCGAGGCTCGGCTTCATGTCGAGCTCCAGGGCCAATCGGCGGAAGTCACGATCCATGTCGCCGGGGCCCGTGGGCCGGTACATCCCGATTTTGTGCGTGATGTGGCGCCGGTGATCACCCGGCTTGGCTGTAACGCCGGCACATGTCATGGTGCCGCGAAAGGGAAGAACGGCTTCAAATTGTCGTTACGCGGCTATGATCCGGTAACCGACGTGCGCGCGTTTACCGATGATCTGGCATCACGACGCGCCAATGTCGCGTCGCCGGACAACAGTTTAATGTTGCTGAAGGCAACCGCGGGCGTACCGCATGTTGGCGGACGGCGCACCACGGTGGGCAGTGATTACTACCAGATCCTTCGGGATTGGATCGCCGACGGCGCGCGTCTGAACGCGGACTCACCCAAAGTCGGGTCGATTGATGTGTTCCCTAAGAACGCGGTACTGCGGCGCCCCGGGACGCTGCAGCAGATTCGGGTCGTCGCGACATACACCGATGGGCGCCGGCGCGATGTCACGACCGAGGCGTTCATCGAAAGCGGCAATACCGAGGTGGTGACCAGTGATAACCGCGGACTGTTGACAGCGGTGCGGCGTGGGGAAGCGCCCGTGCTGGCCCGGTTCGAAGGTGCCTATGCGGCGACCACCTTGACGGTGATGGGCGACCGGACTGGCTTCGTATGGCACGATCCGCCTATCTGGACGCCGATCGATCGATTGGTCGCGGAAAAATGGCGGCGGATGAAGATCCAGCCCGCGGCGCTCTGCACGGACGCCGAGTTCGTTCGGCGTGTGTACCTTGATCTTACCGGGTTGCCGCCGACCCTGGCGGAGACGCGGGCGTTTCTGGATGATGCACGCGCGACGCGCCAGAAACGCGATGCGCTGATCGACCGGCTGATCGGCAACCCGGCGTACGTCGATTACTGGACGAACAAATGGGCGGACCTGTTACAGGTCAACCGCAAGTTCCTGGGCGTCGAGGGGGCGGCCGCGTTTCGCCGGTGGATTCACAAGCAAGTCGAAACGAATACACCCTATGATCGATTTGTCCGCGCGATCCTGACGGCAACCGGCTCGACGCTTGATCATCCCGCCGCCTCGTACTACAAGATCCTGCGCGACCCGGGGGGCACCATGGAAAATACGACGCAATTATTCATGGCGGTTCGTTTCAGCTGCAACAAGTGTCACGATCACCCTTTCGAACGCTGGACGCAGGACCAGTACTACGAGACGGCCGCCTATTTCGCACGCGTGGGGCGCACGGGGGATCCGCGGAGCAAAGGGAAGCGAATCGGCGGCAGCGCGGTAATGGCCGCCACCCCGTTATACGAGATCATCTCCGACCAGAAGGAAGGCGAAGTCGTGCATGACCGGACCGGGAAAGTCACGGCACCCAAGTTCCCGTTCCCGTGCAACTACCCGAAGCCGCCGAATGCGACGCGCCGCACGGAACTGGCCGCCTGGCTCACCGCGCCGGAAAATCCCTACTTTGCCCGCAGTTATGTCAATCGCCTGTGGGGCTACCTGACCGGTGTCGGGTTGATCGAGCCCCTTGACGACATCCGGGCCGGGAACCCACCTACGAACCCGGCACTGCTCGACTACTTGCGCGACGAACTGATCACCAGTGGGTTTGACACGCGGCACATCATCCGTTTGATCTGCCATTCGCGCACGTACCAATTATCGATTGTGACCAGCCGCTGGAACGAGGACGATCAAATCAACTACGCGCATGCCACGGTGCGGCGTCTCCCAGCCGAAGTGCTCTATGACACGCTCCACGCGGTAACCGGGTCGAAATCCCATTTTCCAGGCGTGCCGCCGGGAACGCGGGCGGCTGCCTTGCCCGATTCCGGCGTGAAACTGCCCAGTAACTTCTTGGCGACGCTTGGCCGTCCGGCACGCGAAAGCGCGTGCGAATGTGAACGATCGGATAACATGCAGCTTGGATCGGTCATGGCGTTGGTCAGTGGCCCGGTCACCGGGCAAGCCATCGCCGATCCCGACAACCAGCTGACCCGGTTGGTCGAGCAACGGTCTGATGACCGTGACCTGATCAATACGATCTTTCTGACCGTGCTGAATCGGCCGGCACGCGATACGGAGATCCGCGTCGCGCTCGATTCGTTCGATGCGATCGACGCGGACCATGGCCGCTTGATGGCCAAGTTGAAAACACGCGAAGCCGATTGGGCCAAGCGTCTGCCCGTATTGGAACAGAATCGTAAGGAAAAACTGGTCCAGGCCAAGGCGGAATTGGCTGCCTACGAGGAACACACCAAGAAGCAGACCGTGCAACGGCAAAACGAGCGATTGGACCGGATCAAGAAGGCGGAGTCGGCCGTAACACAGTACGCAACCGATCTGCCGACACGGTTGACGCAATGGGAGTCCAAGCATCGAAGTTCGGCCGAGTGGCATCTTCTTGCAGCGCGGGAACTGGCCGCCAGCCAAGGGGCCACATTGCGGTCCCAATCGGACCGCTCGATTCGCGCCGATGGCAAGGCGGATAAAGGGACGTATACGGTCACGGTGCACACGCACGTGCGGGGCATTACCGGGTTTCGTCTGGAAGCGTTGCCGGTCGAGGGACTTGCCGGAGGCGGCCCGGGACTGTCGCCCAACGGCAATTTTGTGCTGACCGAGATCCAGGTGAAGGCGGCGCCGCTGGAAGATCCCAAGAGACTCCGCGACGTGGCGCTCCAGAATGCGCGGGCCGATTTCACGCAGGACGGCTTTAACGTGGCGCAAGCTACCGATGGCGTGACCGGCGATCAACGCGGTTGGGCGATCCATCCGGCCGGGGGAACGGTTCATTGGGCGACCTTCGAAACGGGGACACCGACCGGATTTTCCAACGGGACCGTCTTGCAGTTCGTGCTGCATCAATACCACAACGCGGCGGAACACCGGTTGGCCAGGTTCCGACTCGCGCTGACCGCTTCACCGCGGCCTCTCCCACTCGGTTTACCCGAGTTGCTTCAGGCAGTGAGCAATACGCCGGCCAAGGATCGCAGCGCGAAGCAACGCAAGCAACTAAGCGCGTATTATCGCAAGGTGGATACGAAGTCGCGTGATCTGCAATCGGCACTGGCTGAAGCCAAGAAACCGCTGGCGATTGATCCGGGACTGCAGCAACGTCAGGCCGTGGTGAAGTCACTGGAAAAACCGGTGCCGCTCGACACGCGTTTGGCCCGTTTGCGGGCCGACGTGAAAACCAGCGCCGACCAGCTGCGGCATCGCCGCTTGACGGCTGCGCAAGACCTTGTCTGGGCCCTGGTCAACAGCCCGGCATTCTTGTTCAACCACTAGCTCGAGCCAGTCCTTGTCCCAAATGAAATGCAAAAACTAACAGAAACCATGGGGGGTGTGCCATGATCGTGATTCAAGATCAACCGGGTAGTGACGTGTGCGACCGTCCGGTGAAAATGACGCGCCGCGACGTCTTGCGCGTCGGCGGGGCGGGAATGCTCGGCATGTCGCTGGGCACGTTGTTTCAGTTGCAGGCCGGCGCGAAAAATTCGACTAACTCGCGCCGCCCGGGTTGGGGCCGCGCCAAGAGTATTATCCTCTGTTATTTGCAGGGCGGACCGAGCCACCTGGATTTGTGGGATCCGAAGCCCGACGCGCCGGAGAACGTGCGGAGCGTGTTTAAACCGATCCCTACCAAGATACCGGGCGTGCAGTTCACCGAGATATTGCCGCGGTTGGCGCAACTGAATGATCGGTTCACCATGATCCGCTCGATGAGCTATACCCCGGTGGGCCTGTTCAACCACACGGCGGCAATCTACCAGATGATGACCGGCTACACGACGGATAAGGTCAGCCCTTCCGGTCAGCTGGAACCGCCAAGCCCGAAAGATTTTCCCAATTTCGGCGCGCAGATCATTCGCTTGCGACCTACCAACGAGCCGATGCTGCCATTCGTCATGATGCCGCGCCCACTTCAGGAAAGTAATGTCGTTGGGAAAGGGGGCACCGCCGGATTTCTCGGCAAGAGCTTTGATCCTTACACGCTGTACCCGCCGGGTGACGACATGAAAATGAACAAGATGGACGCGATTCGAGTGGATGATCTGCAGTTGCAGCCGGATGTGTTCGCCGCTCGGCTGCAACGTCGGGCCCGGTTGCGCGATGCCATTGACGAGCAGATGCCCGACATTGAAAAGTCGGTCGCGCGCTACAAGTTGGACGAATACTATCAGCAGGCATTGCAGTTGGTGATTTCCGGTCGCGCACGCGAGGCGTTTGCATTGACCGCCGAGTCGCCCACGACGCGTGATCGGTATGGTCGAAACCCATTTGGGCAAAGCTGTCTCTTGGCCCGCCGGCTGGTCGAGGCCGGTACGCGCGTCGTGGAAGTGATTTGGCCGAAAGTCGCGAATTCCGACAATCATTCGTGGGACCATCACGTCGGATTGACCAAACGGATGAAGAACCAGTCCGGCCCCATGTTTGATACGGGGTTCTCCGCGCTGGTCGAGGACCTGGACCAACGCGGGTTGCTTGACGAGACGCTGGTGGTGGCCGTGGGTGAGTTCGGCCGCAGCCCCAGAAAAGGGGTCAGCACTTCGGGCAACGGCAATAGTGCGGACGGTCGCGATCACTGGCCGTACTGCTACACGGCCGTGATCGCGGGCGCGGGCACGAAACGCGGATACGTGCATGGCCAGTCCGACAAGACCGCGTCGGCGCCCGTCAAGAACCCCGTTCATCCGGCACAATTACTCGCGTCCATCTACCATGGTTTCGGAATCGATTCGCATACGATCGTATACAATCACTTGAACCAGCCGCGCGAGCTGGTCAAGGCCGACCCCGTGACGGCGTTCTTCGCGTGACGGCTCGGTTCCTATCCGTGCGGCTCGATCCGTGGGCGCCAGCAACGCACCGATGCTTCGGCGCCGTGCGGAACCGGCGTCCCTGTTCCGCCGCTGACGAGTGAGATTAAGATCAAGATTAAGAGTGAACTAACCTGGCGTTCATGGCCAAAGGCCGTGAACGGTTGCCCTCTCTCTTACCTCTCGCCTTACGAGGCGACCGTCCAGACCCCCATGGGCTCGTCCCATG
>CAZSOG010000462.1:0-5165 GCA_964607555.1 uncultured Pirellulaceae bacterium
ATCCAGCGCGTCGAGCCGACCGGCGCGCCACGGCCGGTGGGCCGGTTGGTGGAAATGGCGATCCAGTTGGCACGGACATCGGCGTTGCAACGCAAGGAGATTTATGTCCTGACCGACTTGACCACCGCGGCGTGGCACGTGGAGGATCCCGAACGGCTGCGACGCATGCTGGATGAATCCAAAGAGACCGCGCTCTACGTGATCGATGTGGGCGTTGCCGCGCCGCGCAATGTCGCGCTCGCACCGCCGGAGCTATCGACGGATGTGTTGCCGGAAAACGGCACGCTTGCACTACGGACGTCGGTTGCGTGCGTGGGGCCGGGGACGCGGCGTCTGGTCGAATTGGAGTTGGAGAAAAACGACCCGACGCTGCCGGTGATCCGGAACGGCAAGGTGATTCTGCCCGCGTGCGAGCCGCGTGGGCGCCGCGAAGTCGTGTTGCCCGACAATGGGTCGGAAGCGATTGAGTTTCGCGTGCCGCGGCTCGGACTGGGAGTCCATCACGGGCGAATTCGCCTGGTTGGCCAGGACGCACTGGACATTGACGACGTGCGGTATTTCACGATTCGGGTGCGTGACCCGTGGCTGGTTCTGGTCGTGGCGCCGAAGGACGTCAACACCGCGGCGTTCGTGGAAGCGATCGCGCCGGACGAACTGCGCGCCGCGCATCGGGCGGCGTACGAATGCCTGGTGATCCGCCCGGAAGACATGGCGAACCATCACTTGGAGGATTTTGCCGCGGTGGTCCTGTTGGACCCGTCGCCACCCTCGGCGCTGGCCTGGCAGCGATTGGGCGAATACGTGCGCGGTGGCGGCAATATCGGGCTGTTTCTCGGGCGGCACGCGGCCCACGCCGCCGCGTTCAATCTTCCGGACGCGCTCAGCCTCCTGCCGGGCAAACTGGGACGCGAGTACCGAGTGACCGGGCGTGACATGTATGTGGCTCCGCATCGCTACGATCACCCGATCCTGGCGCCATTTCGGGCCGTGGCATCGACCGTGCCATGGAATCGTTTTCCCGTCTATCGGCATTGGAGCCTGCGCGATCTGGCCGCCGACGCCCACATCATACTTCGGTTCGGCAACGGGCAACCGGCGCTGGTCGAGCGGCCGGTTGGTCAAGGACTGGTCGTGACCATGACGACACCCATTACGGAAACAGCCGTTTCCGGCGGGCAGCGACCATGGAACGAACTGGCCGGACCGGATGATTGGCCCCGGTTCGTGCTGGTCAACCAGATCATGCGCTACATGACGCACCATGGACTCGATCGACTGAACTACGCGACCGGCGCGCGGGTCGTGCTGCACAATGATGCGACGCTCGATCCGAATCGATACTTGCTTTTCGCGCCGAACGGGGAAACCGAACCGCTGCAGGCCCGCGGCGGTCAAGTCGTGATCCCCGTGGCCGACCTGCCGGGTACCTATCGGTTGAAAGGGGAGCGTGATGGTCCGGTCGTGCGCGGTTTCTCCACGAATCTACCGGCGGATGCAAGCGATCTGGATCGGATTGACGCCACGCGACTCGACGAATTGCTCGGCAAGGATCGTTACCAGTTGGCGAGCGATCGTGCAGCGATCGTGCGTGTGCAGGGCCGGCAGCGCGCGGGGCGCGAGTTTTATCCGCTGCTGGTCCTGGCGCTCGCGTTGATTCTGGTCATGGAATCCTTGTTGGCGAATCGTTTTTATCGAGTGCCGGAAAGCGGGACCACGTCATGACAAGTTGGTCGTTTCAGCCCATTTTGGACAGCTTCGGTGCCGTGGCCTTGGTCGCGTTGGTGCTGGTGTTGTGCCTATGGGTGCGGCCATTTCGATCGCTCGAGCGCCGGCGCCGGCGGACGCTGCTGATACTCCGCGGCCTGGTCATCTTGCTGGTCGTGCTCGCCATGCTGCGGCCAACGCGCACGAGTACGGAATCGCAAGCGCAGACCGCGGTCTTGCTGCTGTTGGTCGATCAGAGCCGAAGCATGCAGCTGCCGCACAGTTCCAGCCAGATGTCGCGCTGGGCGGCGGAACGTAAGACACTTCAACAAATCGAGCCGGTCCTGGCGAAACTCGACAAGAAGCTCGAAGTCAAGGTCTATTCTTACGCGACGGAGTTGGGGCCGTCGTTGTGGGAGGACGGCAAATTGGTCCTGCCCAAGAAAGCGGATGGCAAGTCGACGGATATCGGCACCAGTTTGCACGACGCGATTCGTCAGGAGTTAGGCAAACGCCTGGCGGCGGTCGTCCTCATGGGGGACGGCACGCAGACGGCGTTTCATCCGGGGGTCGAGATCTACGCGGCGGCGCGCGAGCTCGGCAACCTTGGCTACCCCCTGTACACCGTCCCTTACGGACCGGCCGGTGACGTGTCGCAGTCCCGCGACGTCGCGGTTGTGAATCTGCCGGACCAATATACAGTCTTCGTCAAAAATAAGTTGCTGATCCGCGGCGATGTGCGGGTGCGCGGCTACGTGAATAAGGAGATCCCCGTTCAGGCGCGCATCATCGACTCCGCCGGTGCCGAGAAGATTATTGGACCCGTTTCCATCCGGGCGGATCAGGATAATCAGGCGGTCACGGTCGAGCTGGAGTATGTGCCCGAGGAGCCGGGCCAATACAAGCTGGTTCTCGAGGCGGTCGAGCAACCGGGCGAGCTGGTCACCAAGAACAACCAGTTGACGGCGTTCTTGACCGTTCTGGAAGGCGGCCTGAAAGTGCTGTACGTGGAAGGGGCGCTGCGCCAAGAGCAGAAGTTCATCCGGTGGGCGCTGGACCGGTCCGCCGACATTGACCTGGATTTTCGCTGGTTTCCACAACGTTTGCGCGACCGTTGGCCGGTCGATCTTGGCGACGCGATCACGAAGGGGAATTACGATGTGTTCATCCTGGGAGACTGTGACAGCCGGGCCTTGGGGAAGGCACAGTTGGAGAGTCTGGCCGGGCAAGTGGAACAGGGTAGGGGGCTCATGACACTGGGCGGCTATCACGCCTATGGCCCCGGCGGATACCACGAGACGGTGTTGGGTGACGTGTTGCCGATCGAGATGAACCGTTTCGCACGACAGGAGTTCGATCGGCCGGACGAGATGCGTTGGCATGTGCCGGGTCCGCTGCCGATGGTACCCGTGCGTGCGAGTCCCATCACATTGCTGGCGGCCCCCGAACAGAACCAGGCCGCGTGGCGCGAGTTGAAGCCGCTGACCGGCGCGAATCGTTGGAGCGGACTGAAAGACGCACCGGGTGTCCAACTGTTGGCACAGTCCCCGGACAACGTGCCGCTGCTCGTCTCCGGGGCCTACGGCGAGGGGCGTGTCCTGGCGTTCGCCGGTGACTCAACCTGGCAATGGTGGCGACAGGGGCTGCAGCAACGCCATAAGCGGTTTTGGCGGCAAGCCGTCCTGTGGCTGGCGCGGCGCGACGATCTCACCCGGCATGATGTTTGGATCGATTTGGAACAGCGGCGTTTCGCGGTCGACAGCGACGTCGCCTTTACCGCCGGCGCGCGGACCGCGACCGGTGATGTGATCCGCAGCGCTTCGCTAGAAGCGACATTTACCGATGCCAAGGGTAAGAAACACCCGGTCAAGTTAACGCACGACGGAGATCACTTTCGTGGCGTTATCGCACGCGTCGACCAGCCCGGCAGCGCTTCGATCGAAGTCGTGGCGACCGGCGCCGATGGCAAACAGCTTGGGACCGCCGCCGCACACTTCGAAATCACGGACCGGGATGTCGAGTTAAGCAACCCGGCCGCCGACCATGACCAGCTGGCGCGGCTGGCCCGTTTCACACGCGACGCCGGTGGCCGACTGGTCGCCCCGGAGCAGTTGCCTAAAGTACTCGACGAGATCGACCGTCATCCGCCCAAAATGGCCGAAGAGGTTCTGACGCGCTGGCAACTGGGCGATACGTGGATCGATGCGTGGCTGGTGCTGGCCTGCCTGGTCGGCTTGTTGGCCGCCGAATGGTTTCTCCGCAAGCGCTGGGGACTGGTCTGAGGGTGATGAAAAGTTGGGGTTGACACACTTGTTATAGCGCCTGGATCAGCACCGGTGTTCTGCCGCCTGCGAGGTTGAACATGGCCTTCAGCCAAAGGATTCTTTTCCAATCGCTAACCTGGGCCGTCGGTCGCTGGCGCTCCCTTTGGCCCAGGCTACGATGAATATGGCCTTCGGCCAAGGCCTTTCGAAAGATCTCTGTATGTTCCAAATGGTTGGCTGCTGACAAACGACAGGAAAACCGGAAGAAACGTATTGCGCTACAAAAGCGAGTTTTCAACAGCTCTCCCTCTCTCCCCAGCCCCGCCGCCCCCGCCGAAGGCGGCGGGGCCGGGGAGAAAAGATTCGCGCCAACCCGCCTTCCTAGCCCACAACATTTCTTCACCAACCGCACAAGGCGGTTGGGGTCGACCGGCAATAAAGCGCGACTGCGGAACTCTGTCCACTGCAGAGGGCTGAACTGTTACCGCTTATTGAACCGTGCGTGCAACGGCCGGCTGCCGGACGCGGGTGCAGGAACGTTTTTTCGCACACATTCAGGCGACTTGTGGCCTGACGAGCGTGGCGCGTCGCGGCATATCCGAACGTCGTCACCAGAACCGGAACGGCGTGCTCTAGGTGGCCAGGACCCACGACTCCGTGTCCTCCGTGCCTCTGTGTTTCAGTCCCCGGAGACTGCCCGATGGGTAATTGTCTAGCAGATTGCAGGAGAAGAAAAACCGCAGAACCGCAGAGTCCGCCAAGGAAGAAACACAGAGGAACAGAGATCAGAGAGAGTGTCGCGAGCTGTATTTCTTCTGCGGTTTACTGCGCGTCTGTGCTTATGATAGTCTCCTTTCGTAACGGTTCACGGACTAGAAGAAAAAGAACACTAATCGACACTAATTCTCGCTAATGTCGGAAAATGTCATCTTGAAATGCCTTCGATTTTTTTACGACCTGCCGGATTCTTGTTGCGCGATACAGATTTTCCAGGGCGGTATTAGTGTTGATCAGTGAAGATTAGTGTTCCTTGATAGCAGGTGTCGTGAACGGTTACCTCCTTTCTAAATATGCCAAGTTTTCCAACTCCGCAAAGAAGAGCCCACAATTTGTTCAAATGCCGAATAAACATCTCGCTTCGCCTAGCCCGGATTATTCATGAGCGATCTGCTGCGGCGCCGTAAGTCGGCCACCTGC
>CAZSOG010000463.1:0-5164 GCA_964607555.1 uncultured Pirellulaceae bacterium
ATCGCGCGCCGCCGGTCGCCCGATGCGCATCGATCTTGTGTTGATGCCGGAGACATCGAAGAAGCCGCAGGCACCACGACCGACCAAGTCGTTGCTGCAATTGATTCGCGAAAAAGAGAGCGATCCGTGGGTGCGACAGGCAATGGACTTGTTTGATGCGGAGGTAACGCGTGTCGATCCACCGCGTGCCGGGACAACGACGTCCCCCGCTTCTACGCGGTCGACGGAAAGGTAAACAGACTGATGTTCAAGGGAATCACCAATTTTGCGTCGTTGATGAAGAGTGCCCAGCAAATGGGTGGTCAACTGCAAGAAATCAAGCAGCAGCTCAAGGGCCAGCGTGTGACCGGATCGGCCGGCGCGGGCATGGTCGAGGTGGAAGCGAACGGATTGGGCGAAGTTCTCAAAGTGAAGCTTGACCCCGCGTTGATCGAGCGCGGCGATCGCGAGATGATCGAGGACCTGCTCCCGGCGGCGATCAACCAGGCGCGTGTGAAGGCAACGCAGTTGCACCAGGAGGCAATGCAATCACTCGGCGCCGGTTTGAACGTGCCGGGGTTGAGCGAGGCAATATCGCAGATCACCGAGGATGCCTCGTAGGGTTGGTTCTTCACCTATTCTGCCGACCTCGGACGGAGAGTCGAGGAAGCGGTCGCGTCTCCCCCGACGGTGGTAGGTGCTTTGCGCACCGCCGGCGTAAGTTCTCCTAGGCGTGGTGAATAGTGGCATGACACAATTAACCGAGTCACTGACGAACCTGGTCGATCAACTGGCCAAGTTACCTGGGATCGGCCGAAAATCGGCCGAACGTCTGGCTTATCATCTGCTACGTGTGAACAAGCTCGAGGCCATGGCGTTGGCCGAGGCGATCCGCGACGTCCGCGAGAACATTCGCTACTGCGAGGTGTGCTACAACTTGGCGGAGGGCACGCGTTGTTCGGTTTGCGCCGATCCCAAACGCGACACGAGTTTACTGTGCGTGGTCGAGCAACCGCGCGATGTCATGGCATTGGAGGCAACCGGCGGGTACCGTGGTCTGTATCATGTCTTGCTGGGTCGGATCGCGCCGCTGGAAGGCGTGGGGCCTGACCAGTTGACGATCGACGCGCTCGTGGACCGGGTGCGGTCGGGAGCGTTTCGCGAGGTGATCATGGCGACGAATCCGACGGTGGAGGGTGACGGCACGGCACTGCACATCTCGAACCTGCTGGCCGAGTTTCCCGTGGAGATCACGCGTTTGGCGCGTGGCATCACGACGGGCAGCATTTTGGAATATACGAATAAGGAGATCCTGTCCGACGCGTTGGCGGGACGGCAGAAGCTGTGAGGTTGTCAGAACTGCGGTTTACTCCATGGCATTTGTCGACGATCCGATTTTTGCTGAATTCCGCGCCGAGAAACAGACGTTTCCACGTGGGGACTTGGAAATGGATGGTAAATTATGAAGGGCGTGCCGGCGGCGGACTGTTCGATTTTCGTTTGCTAGGAATACGTTTGGTCAAGTCATGAGATTATCGCTGGGACTCGAAGCTCGCCAAGTCCAGGTGCAGAAACTGGCACCGCGGATGATCCAATCGATGGAGATTCTGCAGTTGCCGATCATGGCGTTGCAGGAACGTGTCGAGCAGGAGATGAACGAGAACCCGGTTCTCGAACTCCAGGAGGAAGATCCGGCGTTACCCGAAGAACCCGACGATCGGGAGAATCCTGACGCCCCGGCGGACACGGAGCGCGAGTTGGTTGTCGACGAGAATCACGACAATGCTGAGGACTTCGAGCGTCTTTTCAATATGGATAGCGAGCTGCCTGGGCACTTTGACGAAACGCCCCGCCGTTCCCTGAACCGCATGGAAGAGGAAGCCGACCGCAAGCACGACGCGATCGCGAACATCGAAGCGCGTCCGGAATCGCTCAATGACTATCTGATGCACCAGATTGGCGAGATGGAACTCGATCCGGATTTGGCATGGATGGCCGAACGGATCATCTCGACGCTCGATGCGCGCGATGGGGGTTATCTCAAGGTGAGTCTGGAGGATCTTCTGCCCCCCGACGCCGGGCCCGAGCAACGTGCGCTTGCCGAGCGGGCCTTGGCCGTGGTCCAGCAACTGGACCCGCCCGGGGTCGCGGCACGCGATCTGCGCGAGTGTTTACTGCGTCAGATAACGCCGGAAATGCCGTATTACGAGGAACTTGAAAAACTCATCTCGGATCATCTCGAAGATCTCAAGGATAATCGGTTACCGCTGATCAAGAAAAAGACCGGCTATTCGATCGAGCAGATCCAAGCTGCGTGGGAACAACTGCGTAAATTGAACCCGAAGCCTGGCGCTTCTTTTGTTGATGCTTTCGTGCCGACCGTGACCCCCGACGTGTTCGTCGAACAGGACGATGACGGCTCCTACAAGGTCGTGCTCGAAGATTCTCGTTTGCCACGCCTGTTCATCAGCGACTACTACCGTCGCCGTATCATGAGCGGTGATGCGACGCCCGAAGAACGCGAGTACATCAAACGGAAGATCAATGCAGCCCAATGGTTGATTGACGCCATCACCCAGCGGCGCAGCACGCTGACCAAGGTCGCCCAGGCCATCGTTGACTACCAGAGGCGGTTTCTCGACGATGGACCCGAGTTCATCGTGCCGCTGAAGATGCAGCAGATCGCGGAAAAAGTGGGCGTGCACGTGACGACGGTCAGCCGGGCTGTCGATGATAAGTGGATCCAGACACCCCGCGGCATATTCTCGTTGCGCCGCTTTTTCGTCGGCGGCACGCGCAACGATGACGGTGATGACGTGGCGTGGGATCGCATCCGCATGAAGCTGCAGGAATTGGTCGACAACGAAGATAAACAGAGTCCCTACAGCGATGATGATCTGGTCAAGGAACTGAAGAAAACGGGGATCACGGTCGCCCGCCGGACCGTGACGAAATACCGGCAAAAAATGAACATCCCCAGCTCACGCCAGCGCCGTGCCTGGACCAATGCGTGACCCCACCGTGGGCCGCTCGACCCACCCGCGCGGAAGACACCGGAAAACGGGTCCGAGTCATGCGGCGCGCCGCGGCACGGCACGCGGCCGTAACGCGAATTGGCAGCCAAGGTCTTTCAGCCAGGTGTCAAACATGCTGATATTCTTGTTATAGCTGTTTGGCAGCAGCGTGGTCGGCCGGCCATGCAGCAGTCCGCAGATGGCGAAATGGAGCCGATCGGTAACGATCTGCTCGTAGCGGCCCGCCAAGGCAAGATACTCTTGTGGGGTTCTGCAGAGTTTCACCGGATCGCGGGCGCGCCAGGTGCGCCGCACCACGCCCTCAGAATCCTTGCGTAAGAAAACGCCCAGCCGGCGCCGTGGCCGGGCGGTCGTGTCGCACTGTAAACCGAGGGCAAGGTCCGGCGCGAGAATCGCATTGCCGGCCAACGCAAGGCTGGCCCGCTCGCGCACATAGATACGCTGGAACGTACGATCTTCTCGAGTCGTGAACGACTGGGGCAGGATCGTGAGCGGTAATCCCCAACGCAGACACTGCGTGCGCAAGTCCCAATTGTTCTGCCACATCGTTCCCATGTTGCCGCCGCCCCCGAAGACCAGCTCGTCCACTTGGCATGGTCGGCACCGCGCGTCGACGAGTTTCCATTCGATCTGAAAGTGGTCGAACAACTGAAACGTGGCCCATTCGATCAGCGCGTCGCCCACATTGCCAATCGGACGAACGTATCCGATACGTTTGTTCCGCAACGGTTCGAAGACATGTGCAAACGCCTCGGGGGGAAGTAGTGCCATGCGGTTGCGTGCCTCTCACCAGGGTTGTGCGTCATGCGGCCGCAAGGCGCAAGCCATGATTGGCCCGTTGCGTGATGTGCGCCGCCAGTCCGCGGATCTCGCAACGATCCAGAACAAAATCCGCCATCGCTTCGCAGTCGTTTGGAACTTCGGTCCCCCGTTTCGCGACCACCACATTGACTGCCGCGCTGCCGCTGAAACGGCCGCCACCGGGGACGAAAACCAGTTCCGCGAATGGTGGACGCCCCGAGCGACCACCCATGTCAGCGCCTGGTATTCGGGATCTGACCTGCGATGGATATCCGAGCCCATACCGGCAGCGTGCCGGCCGCTCCGCCGACTTCTCGAAGTATTCGACGTTGGTACCGTCGCGCCATTTCGTGGGGCAGGTCGGTGTGGGCGGATGCCAGAGATGGTAGGACCATGTCCATTTCAATATCGACTGGACGCTTAAACCGGCGCGCCGCGACCGCAGGCGAAAGTCGTCGTCCTCGCATCCCCATCCAATGAACTTTTCGTCGAACCCGTTGATGCGTTCACAGTCATCGCGCCAGATACCAATATTATTGCCAATCAGCTTCGGTTTGGTCGGATGACGCACGAAGTTGTAAAATCGCGCTTTGCGGAATTGGCGTTTCAGTCGCTGTTGCTCTTGACGCGGTGCCCAATGTTCGAGCTGGCCGAGGCGCAGCGCTGAAATATCAAGCCGCTCGGATATCGCTCGCGGCAGCCGGCAGCAGTCCCCCGCATTGATCGTGCGTGGACGTCGCAACCGCAGATGTTCGCGAACGTGCCGCGCCGGCAAGACGCAGTCACCGTCGCAAAACAGCACGAATGGCGCGGCACTTGCCAACACGCCCTCGTTGCGACAACGGGCCAATTGAAAGCCTTCGTGCGCGTGCAATGTCAACTTCACCGGGAACGGCGCGCGCGCCGCGAACTCCGCGACGGTCCACAGGGTGTCGTCGTCGGAGCCGTCGTCCGTCACAACCACTTCCATCATGCCGTGGGGAATGTCCTGCATGCCGATGGACGCGAGCACGCGGCCCAGGTGGCCCGGACATTCGAAGCTCGAAACCAGCAATGCGATTTCCGCCGAGTAGCCATCTATGTCCATGGGCACGCTCACTTCCCTGGCAATTTCACAATTTCAACTTTTTTTCGCGGGCGGTGAAATTCGCCCGGACACGCGGACCGCGACCGCTTACCCGCCGCGGTGCCCAGGCGGGGCCAATATTACACGAATTGCACGTGGCCGAGAATACGGAAAATGGGGCCGTTCCGTGGCGCCCAAAATACGATTCGCGGCGCCGCCCGATATCCCGGTGGGCGGCAAAGGTAGGTCTGTTCTCCGAACGGACCGCAACCCCGTCCCAAAC
>CAZSOG010000464.1:0-5163 GCA_964607555.1 uncultured Pirellulaceae bacterium
CCGAGCAACCCGAATCCCAAGCTTCTCCCCGTCCACGCCCCATGCGTAGTCCGCCACAAAAACTTGACTCAAGATCATCAAATGTCCGCCCATAAGGTTTCTAACGAGGTTTCACCTCGAACCAACTGACGCATGACCGGGCTCCTGTGGCATCGCGTCCGCCTATGGCGGATTCATCCCGGTGGAACGGTGATTCTGCACTACCTCGCGGACAACAACATGGACTCTTCGTCACCGCCGGGTTTACCCCGGTGGAACGGTGATTCTGCACCACACGCGACCTTGTCCCGAGGGGTGCGATCCCATCTCGTGTCACGTGCATCGGCCAGATGAGGCGGCATTTCTCGGGTTTTCGCCGAAGGAGGTGCAATGCAATCGTCTGCCTTCAACTTCCGTGGGAGGCGCTCCAAGCACTCATTGTGAATTGCAAATAGTTCATTATTTGGACAGCGCCACTTGGTCTGTCACGAATGGCGCATGTCACTCCAATCGAGGGATTTACGCCCCCGCTCACCTTGTGTGGGTGGAGCGCGTGATTCTGCACTACAGCAACGTGCAAGAGGAGGGGGCCGGCGCGGGCGCCGCCGGTTAGTGCAAAATCACTGGCTCCACCCAGACCAGCTGGGTGGGGGCCGGATACCCACAAGCCAAGCAGTGACCAACCAATTACGAAACAAGTGATGCTGTCGAATAATTCGCTGGCATCTTGGTCGAGCCCGGATCAGACCACTACATTTTGGGATCAGGCCCACACGCGTGGCGATCTCATGGCCACTACGTCGTCTTGGCCTGTGCGAGGTAGCATTTGACTTCGTCGTCAAGCTTTGCCGTAGCGGATTCCAATTGCGTGAGTGACTCGGGGGCATGGTCTAACTCGCCACTGCGTCCGATCCGTTCCAATTGATAGGCCAACTCGCTAACGGCGGCAGCGCCGATGCTGCGCAGCGCGCCCTTCAACGTATGCGCGGCAATGTGCAAATTGGCGGCATTCTGCTGGTCAATCGCCGAGCGAATCTTTTTCATCAGCTGCGGCGCTTCACCCAGGTAGGCGTCCAGAATATCGTGAAGCAATTCCTGATCATTGCCCGTACCTTCGAGCGCGTCGTCCCAGTCAATCAGCTTGAGCTCAGACATAATCGCCTCACTGCGATGGGGAAAGTTCTTTCCCAACTGTAAAAATACGGAATCGATTGTTTCGAATAGTTCGTGAAAACGGATCGGTTTCGCGATATAGCCATCCATGCCGGCCGCGAGGCACTGTTCTCGATCACCCTTCATCGCGTACGCGGTCATCGCAATAATGGGGGTATGCGTTCCACGCCGCGCATCGACATCACGTATCGCGGCCGTGGCTTGCAAACCATCCATATCCGGCATCTGAACGTCCATCAACACCAGGTCGAATCGGTCCGCGTCGAAGGCGGCGACCGCCTGGCGGCCATTGCTCACGGCCGTGACACGGTGTCCATGTTTTTCCAGGACGGCGATGGCGAGTTTCTGATTCACGAGACTATCTTCGGCCAGCAGCACGGACAAGGGGCCGAGGGGCGCGTCGACCCGTCGTCCGATCGCGACTTCATGCGCTCCCGTGGGGTCGTCAACGCCTAAGGCGAGCGCCAACGCATCCAATAGTTCCGATTCTTTTGCTGGTTTCAACACGCACGAACCGATGCCCAGTTCTCCACATCGGGCCAGGTCCCGCGTATGCCGTCCCGATGTTAACATCATCACGACGGGAGCCGGGGTCGCGAATTCGTGTCGAATTCGGTCCACGAGCGAGAACCCATCATCCTCCGGCATGTTAGCATCTGTCAAGATGACGCTGAAATCTCGGCCGTTGGCAGCCGCTTGGCGCAGGGCCTGCATCGCCTGCCGCGCGTCGGCGGCCACCGTCACCGCCATTTTCCAGCTGCTTAACAGATCCCGCAGGATTTGGCGACTGCTGGCATTGTCGTCCACGACCAAGACGGACATCCCCGAGAAATCGCGGTCATTCCCACCGCCGCCCGGCGGCAAGGACGACTCGGCCGCGTGCAAAACAACCGTAAAGTAGAAGGTGCTGCCGCGCCCCGGCACACTCTCAACCGCGATTTCGCCACCCATGGCATGGACCAGGCGGGCACTGATCGCCAGCCCGAGCCCGGTCCCGCCAAACTCGCGCGTCGTCGAATTGTCCGCCTGTTCAAACTCGTGAAAAATCCGCGCCCGTTTCGATTCCGGAATGCCGATCCCGGTATCAGACACCGTGACTTGTAAAACCGATTCCGTCGCCGACTGTTCGACGCATGTGACCCGAAGCACCACCTCACCGAGCTGCGTGAACTTGATCGCATTCCCGATCAGGTTAACAAGGATCTGGCGCAAACGCCGTGGATCGCCGCAGAGGCGAACTGGGACATCCGCGCGAATGTCACATGCTAGCTCTAGCCCCTTGTCATGGGCACGTATCGCAAGTGATTTAAGTGTATCGCCAATCATCTCGCGGACATCGAACGGGACGGCCTCCAGTTCCAGCTTGCCGGCCTCGATCTTGGAAAAATCCAGGATATCGTTAATCAACACCAGAAGTGACTCGCCCGAGTCCCGCAACATGTTCAGATAGTCGCGTTGCGCGGCGCTGGTGGGCGTGTCGAGCAGGAGCTCGGTCATGCCCAGAATCGCGTTCATTGGCGTCCGTATCTCATGGCTCATGTTGGCCAAGAAATCGCTCTTGGCGCGATTGGCTGTTTCTGCCAACTCCTTGGCTTCTTGCATCGCCACCGCGGCCCGCTTCTGATCCGTGATATCGCGCGACGTGCCAAACGTCCCAATAATGGCCCCGTTGGTGTCACGCAGCGGCAACTTACTGATCAGCAACCATCTTGGCGGTTGGCCGGGCGCACGCTCCTCTTCCTCGCGACCAACCATCGGAATCCCCGTCTCCATGATCCGCCGCTCGTCTTCTTGGTATCGTCGCGCGCGCTCGGCGTCATAGAAGTCGAAATCGGACATACCAATCGCCGCACTCGGATCATCGAGCCCGTAGAATTCCGCAAGCGCGCGACTGATCCGAATGAACCGGCTGTCACGGTCCTTGAAGAAAATATGATCGGGCGCATGGCACATCAGCGTGTTCAGCAAGAACCGCTCGAATGCCAAGTCCAGTTCCGCCTGCTTGCGCTCGGCGATTTCCCGCTTCAAATCCTCGTTCATCGCCGCAAGTTCCGCCGTTCGTTCGCGGACCCGATGCTCCATCTTGTCGTTGGCGTCGCGCAAAGCCTGCTCGATGCGTTTGCGTTCACTGATATCCCGGACCACGGCTTGCAAAATACGCTTGTTGGCAAGGTCGACTCGTGCCAGCAACACGTCCGCCATGAAATCCGTTCCATCCGTTCGCCGATGCATCCACTCGAATCGGGTCATGCCGTCGCGATAGGCCTGTGCAATGCGTTGGTCGGCTGCCCGCCGCGACTCCGTGCCGTCCGGCTGCCGGGGCGGTGAAAGCTCGGCCGGGTGCTTGCTGATGAACTCGTCCCGGGATTGGCAGCCGAAGAACTCCAGTGTCGCCTGGTTGCACTCGAGAAATCCCGTGGCATCGAGCAACATGATCGCATCCCCGGTCGATTCGAAAAGTGCCTGGTAGCGAATCTCCGGATCGGATTCGGGGCCCGACACGCGCACGCGACCACTATTCGATCCGGTGGACAACGCGCCACGGTCCACGCGTCCTCGACCATTGTGAATTCTGTTCCCAGCCATCGGCTTCCCTCTCCGCACTCCGCATGTGAGCCAACAATCGAATGATTGCGGCCGCGACCATGGATGAGTTCGTGGCCGTGGCCGGGCGGCTCGCCGCCGTATGGACGCTCCGTTCGCTCCGTTCCATGTCCCGGCTGACCTGCCAGCACACGTGTTGGTTACTGCACCCACCACCAAGCAAATCAAAATGCCCCGAAACTCCTGCTGCCTCCATTCTAGCGAATTTGCCGAGTTTGTCCGCAACGGAGCGCGGTTGCCGCGCGCATCACGTGTCGATCGAGCGTCCGCGACCCATACGCGGGGCGGATCGAACTCCCGTGTTTTCGCCATGAAAACACGCCATTCCTGGCCGCCGCCAGTCGCGCGGCCAAGACGTCCGCCGGCCGCAACCGAACCGAGGCGATTTTTCACGTTCATGACGTAACATCGACGGGACACGCCGTGCAACGTCCCGACACGCACGTGCCGTAATGAGCCCCAGCCTCTTACAGGACGGTGGAACATATGATTCGGCACTACGAGGACACGCGTATCCACGCTTCGTTGATCGCGGCATGTTTCATGCTCTTGCCGGCCGGTACGAAATAGCTGTAGATGACATGGATCGTCTCGTCCGGGGCCTGGACGACACACGGGTAATGATACGACCCCGAATCGTGCCGCTCGAGGTGCCGTGTCCATTTCCAGCTGCGTCCTTCATCATTGGATAAAGAGATCGCCAGGCTGCGCCGATCCCGCGTCGAGTCGTTATAGACCAACACCCAGTGGCCGTTATGCAAACGCACGCCATCCAGACCCGATCCGGGGTTCGGCAAGTCGATTTGTCCGACGGCTCCCCACGTCCGTCCGTCGTCCGTGGATTGTGCGACACGAATATGTTGCCGGGGACCGTTTTCGCGCATATAGGCAACGAGTGTCCCGTCATCCCGCCGCAGCACGCTGGGCTGAATATTGCCAAAGCCGATTAACGGCGCGCTCGCATACCACGACTTACCGTGGTCATCCGAGATTGCCATGATCGAAATCGAATAAGTGTCACTGTACAACGGCAGCAAGATCCGGCCACTTGGCAGCAGTGTCGGCTTACAGCGAGGTTGCCACCCAAGCCGCTGATAGAGCTTTGAGTCGAGTCGCGTGCGCAACTCCGCGACGCGTGCCTGTTGTTCCGCGGACAAGGAGTGCCCCAGTTGTTTCAGCATCTGATCAAGGATTTTCTTGGCCGGTGTGCCGAAGTCGTCGGGCTTCAGCAAGATCACTCCGTTCCGCTGCCATGTTGGCGCGCCGGCGTGCTCGAAGTCGCTGGATACGCGGTAATTCGTTAAACAAGACTCCCACGAATTCGCCACGATCACCGGCCAAAACAACCAGAGGCGTTGTTCCCGATCAATTGTCTTGCATGTGTTTCTGTCTGGGAAGCTATGCGTG